>NZ_JCAKMY010000074.1:0-590 GCF_059515845.1 Acinetobacter sp. CY79 | reverse complement strand
ACGATCGGTAAGAATCCACAACAAGTTGTTCTTCATGAAGATGTATCTGAGGGTCTGTAGCTCAGTTGGTTAGAGCACACGCTTGATAAGCGTGGGGTCACAAGTTCAAGTCTTGTCAGACCCACCATGACTTAAGATACATCGAATCTATAAGTGATAAGCTGGGGACTTAGCTTAGTTGGTAGAGCGCCTGCTTTGCACGCAGGAGGTCAGGAGTTCGACTCTCCTAGTCTCCACCATACATTCCTACGGAATGTATAAGCTGAGAAATTATAGAACTTAGTAAATTAAACCAATTCGGTTTAAGTTTATTAATTTCTGTGATTTATCACAGTTACCTGCGATCTGATGAGGACGTAGTTAATCATTAACAGCATATATTTGAGTTGAAATAAATTGTTTAAGGCTCAGAGCTAATTAAACAACCGCTCACAAAGCGCAAGCGGAGTGAGAAGTTGAATAAGAAGTGATGAGAAACTAGCGATTAACTGAATCAAGCGTTTTGGTATATGAATTAGATTGAAGCTGTACAGTGATTAAATTCACAGTACTTCAAACTGTAATGTTGAATGTTCTGCTTGTAGGAACAA
>NZ_JCAKMY010000073.1:0-1066 GCF_059515845.1 Acinetobacter sp. CY79 | reverse complement strand
TGCCGCCAGCGTTCAATCTGAGCCATGATCAAACTCTTCAGTTTAATATTGCTTAGTGCCTATAGGGCACCAATCTTGGCTCATCAATCTTCTGACAAATATTTCTCAAATAAACTTCGAGTCATTTTTACCATCAATCAATGAAAATAATTTCGATTAATCAATCAGTAAAAATCCACACAAGTTGTTCTTCATAATCTCTTAATGATCTTCTTGTTGGTTCGTCACCAGCAAGCTAGGTCGGCTATACTACTCTCTTTCGATAAATAGTCAACTGCAATTTCAAATTATTTTAAACTTTCTTTCTAAAACCCAACTTAATCATTTTAACTAAGTTACTGTTTTATCAGAAGTTTTAATCTTCATCACCGCCGATGGATGTGCATTCTACAGGATTTCAGATCAGGCACAACCCCTATTTTTAAATATTTTATAAAAAATATCACGAATGCTTATTTAGTAATCAAAATTCTACTTTTCCTAGTATTTAACCCGAATCGCGGATAAGAAATTGACTTGAAAAATAAGAGGACTAGAGCCATCAGTTGAGTTACCACACAAAACTTAAAACTCTAGTCCCTATGTTTAATAGTACCGAATTATTCTGCTTAATTGATGATTTCTTTCTTAAATTTGAAGCAACCTATTGGAATTTCCTTAAACAAAGTCGTCGTTTCTCAAGAGTCCGAACCGCTCACTTGAGTATCTCAGAAATCACTTTTATTGCTATCTGGTATAAATGTTCTCATTTCACTAATTTCAAAGCCTTTTTTACATGGTTGAAACAGGATAAAAATCATTTATTTAAAAGCTTACCCTGTTACCAACGGATGATTCATCTGATCAATAGGCATCAATTAGCTCTACACGCTTTACATGTGGCACTGATGAAAGGTCAAGGTACACAATATTTATGGATTGATTCAACAACTTTGCCAGTTTGTAAAAATCAACGTATTCAGCGTCATAAATCATTAGTCCAAATTGCATCACGTGGTAGAAGCTCAATGGGCTGGTTTTATGGCTGTAAATTACATATTGCGATGAATCAATTTGGTGAAATTGC
>NZ_JCAKMY010000072.1:0-1431 GCF_059515845.1 Acinetobacter sp. CY79 | reverse complement strand
ACAGTTCACACGTTTTGGATTTATGCTGTGATTCTTTATAAAACTGCATGACTTTTTCGCGTAAATCGACAGAATATGTTTTTGGCATGATCCTAAATCTTAGTGTTTTTTCTATTGTAGCTCATATTGGATTTTTAGCTATAGTGCGGCTCTTAAAAATAAAGTGTATATATGGATTGATATTACTCAATGATCTAAATATAAACATAAGCTTAGGTGCTCAAGTGAATTTAAAAAAACCATACTCTCAGTCGTTTTAGGAGCAGCATTTTTCTCAAATACTGTTCACGCTGCTGATATTATTATCAAAAATGCGAATGTTTTTGATGGCACAGGCTCTGATCTGATTAAAAATGCACATGTCATCATTGATGATGGAAAAGTGAAAGCGGTTCAAACAGGAAGAATAAAAGAGAAAGCGGATCAGGTAATTGATGCTCAAGGGCGAACCGTCATGCCGGGTCTTATCAACAGTCACCTTCATCTTTTTTGGAATTTTTATGATTTACCCTCAAAAATGCCTGCAACAAATGATGCACAAGCAGAAGCTTTCATCCATGGAGAATTGTCTGAGCGATTGCGTGGTCATTTAGAACAGGGGATTACTTCAATCTTATCGCCTATTGATTTCTTGCCTTATATTGATCAAGTAAAGAAGAAAGTTGAGTCAGGGGAAATTTCAGGACCCCGTGTATTTATGGCAGGTCCTGTACTCCTTCACTCGGGTGATTATTATGCTTGTGGTGGTCTAACAGGTGAAGAACTCAAATGGTGTGATGAGCATGTACGTTTACCCATTGATACGCCTGAACAAGCCAGAGCATCGATCAAAAAATTGGTCGGATACAATACCGATGTCGTGGTTTATGATGGTGTGACCAACGTCAAAGACTTTAATCAAGAGACTTTGAAAGTGATTGTTAAAGAAGCACATCAGCATAATTTAAAAGTGCTAGTACACAATGCTGATGCTAAAAATGTGCCTGCCATGATTGACGCAGGTGTTGATGTGTTTATTCATCCGCCATCAATCACGAAAGATATGGATGGAAAATACTTAAATATATTGGGTGAGAAAAAGATACCGATTGCCATCACCTTGGGCTTTCTTGATCGCTATATCGGTTTAGGCTTTGCTAGCGAAAAAGATAAAAATGATTATGACATTTTAAAAAATAATGTTCAGGTGATGTTGAAAGCAGGTGCATTATAGCTAAGAATCCAATATGAGCTACAATAGAAAAAACACTAAGATTTAGGATCATGCCAAAAACATATTCTGTCGATCTACGCGAAAAAGTCATGCAGTTTTATAAAGAATCACAGCATAAATCCAAAACGTGTGAACTGTTTAATATTGCAAGAACGACCCTAGATGATTGGATCCTACTCGAACAGCAGACTGGTCAGCTCAAACAGCCTAAACCTCAA
>NZ_JCAKMY010000071.1:0-1469 GCF_059515845.1 Acinetobacter sp. CY79 | reverse complement strand
AAAAATCCAATATGAGCTACAATAGAAAAAACACTAAGATTTAGGATCATGCCAAAAACATATAGTAGTGCTAAAAACCAACGTGTAATAATTCATTTATATATTTTAATATCAATAACTTATTATTTTTATCACGTCATATTCATGCACTACCGTTAATTTTATGTTCAAGATAAGGAAAGATAATTCAATTTATATTAAATTATAAAAATATTTATATTTGAAATAAAATATGTTATCAAAAAAAATTTTAACAATTCTGTTTCTCGGTGTTTTAACTTCTGGCTGTGTTAAATCTACTGAGAGCCACAAAAATAGTCAACAGTACAGCTCTAATAATTCAGATATTGATATTAATGAGATTAAGAATAGAGCTGAAAAAGGCGATCCAGAAGCTCAATACAATATGGGCGTGATCTATTCTGATGGGTATGGGGATATTCGTCCTAATATTAATGAGGCTATCAGATGGTACACGTCTTCGGCAAATCAAGGACATATTAATGCTCAGTACAATTTAGGCTTTTTATATAGTAATAACCCCAATATTGCACATGATTACGAGAAAGCAAAATTTTGGTTTGAAAAAGCTGCAAATCAGGGAGATATTCCTTCTTTTAATAAGTTAGGCTATATATATAGTAATGGATTGGGTGGTAAAAAAAATGAAGCGAAAGCTATTGAATACTATTCTATAGCTGCTAATAATGGCGATCCCGATGCTCAAGCTAATATGGCCATCATGCTTCTACATGGTAAAGGAATGCCACAAGATAAATTAAAGGCTTTTGAATGGTTTAATAAATCTGCAAGACAAGGGGTTAGCAGTGCTCAATATAATCTAGCACTGATGTATTTAACAGGTGATCATATAGAGCAAAATTACCTAGAGGCTAGAAGATGGTTTTCGGAAGCAGCAAAGCAAGGTGATAGTGATGCACAATATCATTTAGGTAAAATATATAAAGATGGTTTAGGTGTCGATAAAAATTTATCCATCTCAAAATCTTGGTTTAAAGAGTCAGCTAAATCTGGCAATTTTTTAGCAAAAGAAGAATTAACTCAACTAAATTAGAATATGGGCAGTAATTAATTATTGGTGAGGCTGTCTTTGCCGTAGGCGTCTTGGGATTTCTTGTACAGACGTTGTCCAAACACGTCATAGCCGTATTGGGTCTGTTTACCGTTGTTGTCACTTAGATAACTTGTTCAGATGCTTGATTATAGCTAAGAATCCAATATGAGCTATAGATAAAAATCCAATATGAGCTACAATAGAAAAAACACTAAGATTTAGGATCATGCCAAAAACATATTCTGTCGATTTACGCGAAAAAGTCATGCAGTTTTATAAAGAATCACAGCATAAATCCAAAACGTGTGAACTGTTTAATATTGCAAGAACGACCCTAGATGATTGGATCCTACTCGAACAGCAGACTGGTCAGCTCAAACAGCCTAAACCTCAA
>NZ_JCAKMY010000070.1:0-1687 GCF_059515845.1 Acinetobacter sp. CY79 | reverse complement strand
TGATGTATGCTGAATTAACAGGAGGCTTTAACTTGGGAGATTCTAGGCAGCCAACTTGTAAAAGTCCTCTGCCATTTGATTTGGTGTCTTAAAATCCAATCCTTTCTGAATTCTCTGCTGATTATAAAATAACTCTATATATTTTGTAATATCAGCCTTAGCTTCCTCCCTTGTTTTATAATTGCGATGATGTACAAGTTCGTTCTTTAATATTCCCCAAAAGCTTTCAATCGGCGCATTATCGTAACAATCTCCTTTTTTACTCATTGAGCCTTCGAAACCATATTTTTCAAGCATATTCCGATATTCTTTACTGCAATATTGGCTTCCTCTGTCTGAGTGAACGATTAAGTTTCGAGAGGGTTTATGATTGCGGATAGCCATGCTAAGTGCGTTGCAAACAAGCTGTGATGTCATCCGTTCACTTAAGCTATAGCCAACCACTTGTTTGCTACAAAGGTCTTTTAAAGCAGCTAGATACAGCCATCCTTCAGCTGTCCATACATATGTAATGTCACTTACCCACGCAACATTTGGAGCAGTTACTGCAAAGTTTTGCTCTAACAAATTATTATAAATAGAACGATTGTGGTCGCTATTCGTTGTTCTTTTAAAACGCTTATGGCGCTTACAGTACAGATGATTCTGCTGTTTAATGCAACGCACAGCATACTGGCTAATTTGGATACCTTGAGCCTGTAAATACTTGGTCAGCCGAATATAACCGTAACTTTCATTGGTCTTTTGATGGGCGATTTTGACCAATATTGTCTGCTGATTGCTTAGAATCTTTCGTTGGCTTAAACCTTGTTTAAGCCAATCATAAAACCTTGATACTGAGACATTTAGCAATCTAGCCATCATCGTGGTTGGGTATGTGTTTTTGTGCTCTTTCATATAAGCGTACCTCACTGACTTTCTTTGGCAAAGTACGCTGCCGCTTTTTTTAGAAATTCTTTTTCCATTTCCGCAGTTTTGAGTTGTTGTTTGAGTTTCTTATTTTCTTCGAGTAGAGCAACGAGATCGGGCAAATATTGTTGTGTTCCTTCTAATGTCCCAACCTTTGCTTTGTTGTACCAATTTGAAAGGGTTTGCATGGAAATACCAAGCTGTCGAGCAGTTTCAGAGACATTGCCTTGATTTGATTCAATCGCTTTGATTGCTTCAGCTTTGAATTCTGCTGTATAAATCTTTTGTTTTTTGCTCATGGTAAACTCCTGATGAGTATGTCTAGTTTACCAAGTGAAAGCCTCCGTTTTTATCAGCACACATCACTAGGATACATGATTTAAATGTTGTTTTTTTGATCACTTGAACTTTTTTCACCACCAAACTCCCCTGCCATATCACCAAGATCACTGAATTTTTAAAATACAAAGCTTGTTGGTGAAAGAAGAGCCGACATCAATAGACCTCTTGCGAAAGTAAAAACTATGCCCATATAAATGTCATGAGATATCAGAAATTAAACCATTTTTCAGATTCTGAATTCAAACGCTTGGTTGGCGTACCTCGGCAAGTTTTTACTGAAATGGTCGAGGTTTTAGCAAAAGCAGAATCACTTAAAAAGAAATCAGGGCGTCCTCATACATTAGCGCTTGAGGATCAATTGTTGTTAACGCTTAATTACTTAAGAAACTACAACACTCAGCTAGAATTGGCGGCGCATTATCATATTGCTGAGAGT
>NZ_JCAKMY010000069.1:0-2364 GCF_059515845.1 Acinetobacter sp. CY79 | reverse complement strand
TAAAGCACGCAGTGTTCGTGGATTTCTCAGTGGAATTTACGCCTCGTTATGTGCATATCAATTAACCCATCGAAATAAGCCAACAATTCAAATTATTGATTCATCGGCTTAAGCAGGATTCGGGTTATTTAATATATGTTTCAATCAAAAAAACTAAAAAAACAAATAAAAAAATACAGGATATAAAAAAAATAAGATTAAAAATAATCCAATATTTAAAATTCAAAAAAATTAATTTCATATTTTTAAAACTTAGATTTGGATAAATATATGGATTGCTTTCATCACCTTTTTTAAAAAAAATCATGCTTTTTTTCTTTAGAAGTATAATCTCAAATAAATAACTTATATAAACCCTAGATAAACTTGAAGTCATAATTAAAATATCTTCCAAAGATACATATTCTATATAATCTTCATTATCGTACAATAAAATACTCAAGTCTTTTCTATTAGTATATATAAAAAATTTATTATAAAAAAAATATAAAACCAAAAATAGAAAAGAAAATATTAAAGTAAATAAAAATATTGCTTCACCAATGTTTAGACTCTTTATTAAATCCATTAACAAATTCCTACTTTTTTAGCTACCAACTCTTTAGCACCATCCCCGACATATTTACCACCATAATAAGATGCTACAGCAATTACTACTATGGCAGTTCCACCTGTAGATCCCACAATTAGCACAGCCCCTGCACCTGCAAGTGCTCCACCAATAACACCTCCAGTAAACTTTGCACTTTCAGTCAATAATACTTTCTTACCTAACTCTTTATCACCTGTACCATAAGCATCTAACACTTCGACGGCACCTACAGCTATTCCTAATCCAATCACCAGTCTTTTAGCATCTTTGAGACCCGCACTTACTTTGCCTAAATCCATTATCATTTTTTCATACATTTTCAAACCACCTTTAAATGCATCATCTCTTAAGAGAATGTCATTTTTTAAAAAATTCTTTAGTGCTGGTGAGTAGTTCACTTTTTTTATGGCATGAAAATCATTTTTTGCGATTTCATCTAATTGATTAAATAATTTTATATATTTTTGTCGAAATTTTTTTGCATTTACTGGTCTAGCAAGTGGAGAATTGTTTCTTAATTCAATTTGATATGCTTTATCAATCTCATCAGCAATTTTCTTTGCTCTTTTTATAGCATCTGCCTTCAATTGTTTAATTTCATTCCCTTTTAATTCTCTGTTTCCACTATCTTTGGCCTCCAGATATCCCATAATTGCACCAGCTTTATCTTCCACTTGCTCTAAAGCTGAATCTTCTTTGTCTGGATCACAATAAGATTTTTTAAATTCTGCCACTTTATCTACAGGAATTTCATTAGCCAAAATCATTTCATTAGCTTGTTCCCAATAATCAAAAAGAAGTTCATAATTTTGTGCAAAAAATTCCTGATCAAACTTATCTATCATTTTTAATTTTTTAATTTTTTCTTCAATACTAAATGCTAATTTTTTATATTCATTCAAAGCAGTATAATTTCCATACTTATTTGAGATGATAACAATTTGACATGGCTGTAAAACAGTATTCACATTTTTATCATTTAAATTTTGAATGTGTGCGTTATTATTACGAAAGATTGAATATTCTCGTGTTGTTGGAGGTTTGATATATATTCTTTTTAATAATGAATCGACCGTTTCTTTTTTCCTAATTAGCAACCAACCCACTTCCAAACCTTGGGATAAATAAGTCTCTTTAATATTATTTTCAGATTGTTTAGCTTTTGCCTGAGTTGATTTCAAACTATATGTATTATAACCCGAATCGCGGATAAGAAATTGACTTGAAAAATAAGAGGACTAGAGCCATCAGTTGAGTTACCACACAAAACTTAAAACTCTAGTCCCTATGTTTAATAGTACCGAATTATTCTGTTTAATTGATGATTTCTTTCTTAAATTTGAAGCAACCTATTGGAATTTCCTTAAACAAAGTCGTCGTTTCTCAAGAGTCCGAACCGCTCACTTGAGTATCTCAGAAATCACTTTTATTGCTATCTGGTATAAATGTTCTCATTTCACTAATTTCAAAGCCTTTTTTACATGGTTGAAACAGGATAAAAATCATTTATTTAAAAGCTTACCCTGTTACCAACGGATGATTCATCTGATCAATAGGCATCAATTAGCTCTACACGCTTTACATGTGGCACTGATGAAAGGTCAAGGTACACAATATTTATGGATTGATTCAACAACTTTGCCAGTTTGTAAAAATCAACGTATTCAGCGTCATAAATCATTAGTCCAAATTGCATCACGTGGTAGAAGCTCAATGGGCTGGTTTTATGGCTGTAAATTACATATTGCGATGAATCAATTTGGTGAAATTGC
>NZ_JCAKMY010000068.1:0-2374 GCF_059515845.1 Acinetobacter sp. CY79 | reverse complement strand
CCGGATCACAGGATATTTGCCGCCTCCCCGGAGCTTATCGCAGGCTATTACGTCTTTCATCGCCTCTGACTGCCAAGGCATCCACCACATGCACTTAATTACTTGACTATACAACCCCAAACAGTCGATTGTTCCTACAAGCAGAACATTCAACATTACAGTTTGAAGTACTGTGAATTTAATCACTGTACAGCTTCAATCTAATTCATATACCAAAACGCTTGATTCAGTTAATCGCTAGTTTCTCATCACTTCATTTTCATTCAACCGTTTCACTTGCGTGTCACAATTCAATGTCAATTTAGTTCTGAGCCTTAAACAATTTATTTCAACTCAAATATATTCTGTTAATGATTCACTGTATCCTCGTCGGACTACAGTCAACTGTGATAAATCACAGAGATTACCAAGTCAGCATATCTTAATGCTTATACTTGTTAATCTCTAGGATCTAAACACTTATTCGCTCAAGGACTAAACAACTTCAACACTGTATGTTCACATACTGCGCGAAGCATAGCTTCTTGCTTAAATTCTTGGAAAAAGCAGCGCTTTTTAACCCAAAAATTTGGTGGAGACTAACGGAGTCGAACCGTTGACCTCCTGCGTGCAAAGCAGGCGCTCTACCAACTAAGCTAAGTCCCCAGCTTATCACTTATAGATTCGATGTATCTTAAGTCATGGTGGGTCTGACAAGACTTGAACTTGTGACCCCACGCTTATCAAGCGTGTGCTCTAACCAACTGAGCTACAGACCCTCAGATACATCTTCATGAAGAACAACTTGTTGTGGATTCTTACCGATCGTCAATCTTTCGTTAAGGAGGTGATCCAGCCGCAGGTTCCCCTACGGCTACCTTGTTACGACTTCACCCCAGTCATCGGCCACACCGTGGTAAGCGTCCCCCCTAAGGTTAGACTACCTACTTCTGGTGCAACAAACTCCCATGGTGTGACGGGCGGTGTGTACAAGGCCCGGGAACGTATTCACCGCGGCATTCTGATCCGCGATTACTAGCGATTCCGACTTCATGGAGTCGAGTTGCAGACTCCAATCCGGACTACGATCGGCTTTTTGAGATTAGCATCCTATCGCTAGGTAGCAACCCTTTGTACCGACCATTGTAGCACGTGTGTAGCCCTGGTCGTAAGGGCCATGATGACTTGACGTCGTCCCCGCCTTCCTCCAGTTTGTCACTGGCAGTATCCTTAAAGTTCCCGGCTTAACCCGCTGGCAAATAAGGAAAAGGGTTGCGCTCGTTGCGGGACTTAACCCAACATCTCACGACACGAGCTGACGACAGCCATGCAGCACCTGTATCAGAGTTCCCGAAGGCACCAATCCATCTCTGGAAAGTTCTCTGTATGTCAAGACCAGGTAAGGTTCTTCGCGTTGCATCGAATTAAACCACATGCTCCACCGCTTGTGCGGGCCCCCGTCAATTCATTTGAGTTTTAGTCTTGCGACCGTACTCCCCAGGCGGTCTACTTATCGCGTTAGCTGCGCCACTAAAGTCTCAAAGACCCCAACGGCTAGTAGACATCGTTTACGGCATGGACTACCAGGGTATCTAATCCTGTTTGCTCCCCATGCTTTCGTACCTCAGTGTCAGTATTAGGCCAGATGGCTGCCTTCGCCATCGGTATTCCTCCAGATCTCTACGCATTTCACCGCTACACCTGGAATTCTACCATCCTCTCCCATACTCTAGCCAACCAGTATCGAATGCAATTCCTAAGTTAAGCTCAGGGATTTCACATTTGACTTAATTGGCCACCTACGCACGCTTTACGCCCAGTAAATCCGATTAACGCTCGCACCCTCTGTATTACCGCGGCTGCTGGCACAGAGTTAGCCGGTGCTTATTCTGCGAGTAACGTCCACGCACCTAGAGTATTAATCCAGGGCGCCTCCTCCTCGCTTAAAGTGCTTTACAACCAAAAGGCCTTCTTCACACACGCGGCATGGCTGGATCAGGGTTCCCCCCATTGTCCAATATTCCCCACTGCTGCCTCCCGTAGGAGTCTGGGCCGTGTCTCAGTCCCAGTGTGGCGGATCATCCTCTCAGACCCGCTACAGATCGTCGCCTTGGTAGGCCTTTACCCCACCAACTAGCTAATCCGACTTAGGCTCATCTATTAGCGCAAGGCCCGAAGGTCCCCTGCTTTCTCCCGTAGGACGTATGCGGTATTAGCGTTCCTTTCGAAACGTTGTCCCCCACTAATAGGCAGATTCCTAAGCATTACTCACCCGTCCGCCGCTAAGTGATGTAGCAAGCTACATCTCCCCGCTCGACTTGCATGTGTTAAGCCTGCCGCCAGCGTTCAATCTGAGCCATGATCAAACTCTTCAGTTTAATATTGCTTAGTGCCT
>NZ_JCAKMY010000067.1:0-2558 GCF_059515845.1 Acinetobacter sp. CY79 | reverse complement strand
TGTTAGAACCCATTTAAATTGTCTATATTCTCACCAATAAAAATGTCTAGTTTATGATGGTTTTTATCATCATGGACTGGATATAAAATATAGATGCTGATCACTATGTCTGATAAAGAAATTCAACGTCTTGCAGTTCTGCAAGAGGTTCGAGATCATCGTATTACCCAAGTCCGTGCTGCTGAAATCCTGAATCTTTCCACTCGTCAAATTACCCGGTTATTGCAGAAGCTCCATCAAGACGGTGTTTCAGGTCTGGCGCATGCCAGTCGTGGTCACCCGGGTCATCATCGCCATGATGAGTTATTAAAATCAAAGTGCCTTTCCATTATTTCTGAACATCTGCTCGGATTTGGACCCACCTTGGCGCATGAGAAGCTCAGCAGCATGTTTGACCTGAATATCCCTGTAGAAACGCTTCGGCGCTGGATGACTGCAAATGAGCTCTGGATTCCGCGATCCAAACGTCTAAAACGCCCATATCAGCCACGCTATAACCGGGATTGCTTGGGTGAGCTGATTCAGATTGATGGCTCATATCATGACTGGTTTGAAGGCCGAGCCGCCAAATGCTGCTTGCTGGTTTATATCGATGATGCCACTGGAAAGCTGTTGCATCTGCGCTTTTGTGAAGCGGAAACGACCTTTGATTACATGCTTTCAACCCGAGCCTACATTGAGCAATATGGGAAGCCCTTGGCCTTTTATAGCGATAAACACTCGGTATTCCGAGTCAATCAGAAATCGAGCCAAGACAGCAAGATCACGCAATTTGGGCGGATTCTGAACGAGTTAAACATTGATATTATCTTCGCCAACTCACCACAGGCCAAAGGCCGCGTAGAACGAGCGAATAGAACCCTTCAGGACCGTTTGATCAAGGAGATGCGCCTAGAAGGCATCGGTTCGATTGCTGAAGCCAATGCATGGCTACCCTGCTTTATTGAGCATTTCAATCAGAGGTTCGCCAAATGTGCGAGAAACTCAAAGAATTTACATCGGCCCTTAACCGAATCTGATCTTGAACTGGATGATATTTTTACCTGGCAGGAACCGCGTAAGGTCACCAAGAATCTAACCCTGACCTATGACAAATGTATTTATATGCTTGAACCGACTGAATTAAACCAGAAATTAGTTGGGCAATACATTTCATTTCTGGAGTACCCGGATGGCACTGTGGCACTCATGCATCAAGGATAAAAACTCAACTACAGCATCTTCAATAAATTGGCTGGGCTACAGCAAAATGAAGTGGTTGAGAACAATGATTAAAATTTAATTTCATAATAGTTTAATTAATTTATCAACACCTTTCAATTCACCATTTGATTTCAGAGAAATTAAATATTAATTTTTTCTCAATATCATACTGAAATTTATAAGTTGTATTTTTAAAAACCACTAAGAAAAATAAAACACCATCAGTTTTGTAAATGTCAGAAAAATAATATAAATTATCTTTAAAAGTGCTCCATAATTCTTTTCTAAAATCAAAAACTACATTTCCATCAATATCGGCTTTGTTGCACAAACCTAGCATGGAAGGCTTATTCAGCAATATAATTTCAAAATGAATAAACCTGCAGCTAAAATCTACCATACAACCAATTGGTCATCCTATAATCGAGCCTTAATTAATCGAGGCAATATTTCCATTTGGTTTGATCCAAAGACTCAGTGGTATGCACAATCACAAGGCAAGCAAGGTCGAAATCAAACCTATTCCGATACAGCGATTCAATGCTGCTTAATGATCAAATCTCTATTTCGACTCTCTTTACGCATGGTTACAGGTTTTGTTCAAAGCCTGATTAAGCTTTGTGGATTAGATTGGACAGCTCCGGATTATTCCACCCTTTGTCGTAGACAGAAGCATATTGATATTGCGATTAGCTATCAAAAAAGTAGTAATGGGCTGCATCTACTTGTAGATTCTACTGGCTTGAAGTTTCTTGGTGAAGGTGAATGGAAATGCAAGAAACATGGGTCTGAATATCGTCGCCAATGGCGTAAGCTTCACATTGCTATAGATGCTAAAACCCTGCAAATACGTGCAGTACAACTCACCACAAATGATGTCAGTGATTCTCAAGTATTTGAAGATTTACTTGCTCAAATTCCCTTGGATGAACAAATTGATTCTGTTTATACAGATGGTGCTTATGACACAAAGCACTGCCGACAACTCATTTTAGATCGAGATGCATATGCGGTCATTCCACCGAGAAAGAATGCAAAACCTTGGAAAGATCAACAAGCGAGGTCTATAGAACGCAATGAGTTATTGAAAACAGTCAAACGGCTAGGAAGATCGCTTTGGAAAAAGTGGTCTGGTTATCATTGTCGAAGTTTGGTGGAAACCAAGATGCATTGCATCAAATTATTAGGCGATAAATTAACATCAAGAAGTTTCCCTAGTCAGGTGAATGAGATTCATGCACGCATAGCGGTCTTGAATAAATTCACAGAATTAGGTCGCCCTCATACCCAAGTTGTCTCTTAAATTTAACTCAATTAGGGTAGCTCTGCCTTTCAAACCTTTGTGCAACAAAGCC
>NZ_JCAKMY010000066.1:0-2749 GCF_059515845.1 Acinetobacter sp. CY79 | reverse complement strand
CCGTTATTATCACTTTGTATCAGTCGATTTAGGTTATCCCAACTCAGTTTAAGGCTGTGATTGCCTTGTTTTGCCTCAACCACATTTCCTTGTGCATCGTAGCTGTAGCGTTTGCCTTGGTAGTCTTGCACTAGGTTGTTTTTGATTTGACTGGCTTGGGTCGCTATCGGATCAATGAGGTTGCCTGCGGGGTCAAAGCTAAAGGTTTCGGTGTGACTTGGACTTTGTGTTTTGATCAAGCGTCCAATTGGATCGTATTGGTAGCTGAGTTTGCCTAGGCGGGTGTCTTCGACTTGGCTAAGGAGGTAGTTTTTGTCGTAATGGTAGTCACGCTGCGCTTGATGTTGTTTGTTGCCTTGTTGAATCAGCTCTGCGGTTTCTTGTTCGGGCTGAATCGTTTGTGAGATCAGTAAGCCAACATCGTTGTATTGGTTTGTTTGAATTAAACCATTGGCCAAGTAGCGTTCGGTCTCTCGGTGCAGATCATCGCGTTTGAAGCCCACCATGTCTGTTTGATTCAGTGCAATCCCGTAGACATGCCCTGAACCATAACTCAGATGGGTGATTTCTTGTCCATCCGGACGGATGGTTTTAATTAAGTTGCCCAGTTCATCATAGTGATAGCGCAGTACTGCGGTCATATCCTCAAAATGCGGAATCTTATAATGCTGGTGTTCTCGGATCAGTTGTGATAGAAGTCGATTTGACTGTTTTCGTTGACAGTACGACTCAGTTGTCCATTTAAATTATAGTCAAAGCGCTCGGTTTGGGTTTTGCGGGTCTCGAGATGGGTATAGCTTTTTTCGGCAATTTGTCCATCTTCATGGTAGCCAAATTGGGTAATGACTTGAGCTTGTTTGATTTGGAACAGGCGTCCGCTTTCTACATAATGCTGATGCGAAACAGTGCCAACTTGAATCAGTTTGTCAAGACTTAATGATCGGTCGTGGTGCTATGACTACACCTGATATTACGCTATGTATTCGTGAAAATACTGATCAACCTATATTAATTTGGAACGATTTACTCACACTTCAAATTCGTTTCTTAAATGGTTAATACAAGAAAGAAATCAACATGGTCAGTCTTTATAAAGAGTGGCTAGGAATGATGTCGAAACACTATCCAGAAGCGAAAGAGCTATGGGGTGAGCTGAAAAGATTGAAGGGGCTTAATGATATAATTATACGCATATGAAGTTATGCTAGGCTTTGTTAAACAAAGCCATCTAGAATTATTTCTTTGGAATCAAATATATTCGAGTACTAGTCTCTCCAAACTCTAATGTTTCATGAAAGCGTAGATCAAATAAATCTTCAAAACCTAATTTTTGTAAAGAGTCAAATAACCAATTAGCTTTATCATAAGAGAGTATATTTTTTTTGTTAAATCCTGATAAATGTTCTTTTTTAAATATACACAAATTAGGAATATGACATCCAAATGCTGTAAATCCTTCTTCTAAATCTGGATATGTAATCATAAATTGATGATTTTCAAGCTCCTTATGGTTACAATATATTTTCATAGAGTTAATAAAAAAAATTGCTACATTTAAAAAATAGGTGTTAATTTCTTTATCGCCCCAATATTCAATAAATTTATGTTCTCTACCTACTCTAGTAATTAAGGGAATTTCCTCAAACTCATAATCAAACTTTAGTAACTCATCCAAATCACTATAACTTTCTTCTACATTAATTAATTTATTTAAAATTTCCAAATGCTTCACTTTCTTTACTCCATAAAATTATTAAGTTAACCAACCATGACAAAATAAGAAATCTTTATCATCTCTTGTAAATGGGGGTATTCCTCGATGTGTATCATGAATTGTTCCGTCCAAGTTTAATGCACTATCGTTATTAGCATGTGCGTGCCATTGTGATCCAGGCACGGACTCTTCAGGTTTATCAATTCTTTTAACGCCTTTACTCCCTTGTCCAATACGGACCTTTTGTTGCGCCTGTTTAGGATTTCCTACACCCCATTTCTTGCATCTTTTCTTTCTTTCTTTTTCTATATCTTGAGCACAATTGCATGTTTCATTAGCTCCTTTACTGGCATCAATAGCTTCCGAAGCTAACCAACTTATACCTAATAATCCTCCTGCCCATGCAGCTGCCTCACCAAGTGCAGCTAATGCATAAGGAGCTGCTGGAGCCATTACAAGCAACCCTAAAGGATCAACCCACAAATTTGGATCACTCACATAAGCTAAATTGTTTAGTCCACCTTGCAGACCAATCGGATCTTTAGATATATACCGTCCACTATGTGGCTCATAATATCTGTAACGATTGTAGTGCAGTCCAGTTTCCTCATCATAATACTGACCTTGGAAGCGGATATTGGTTTGCTCTAAGACTTGGTCTTGATGCTGTGCTTTAACCTGTTGGGTCTTACCCCATGTATTTAAGGTGATTTCCCAAATACATTCTCCTTTTTCATTACTCAGGGTTTGCGGTGTTCCTACCTGATCACAATGATAAAAGGCAACACGTTCGAGTTCGGCTTTGTTCTTGCGCGTGTCTGTGCTCCAGACAGGATCTCGGTGGACCGAATAGGGCATGGTTTTAAACTGACTATAGTCTGGGGTTTTGATCAGTTGGATGAACTGACGATAGCCTGTTTGCAGTACAGGTACAAAGCTATTCGGTTCGTAGATGTAGTGTTTGGTGTAGTTTCGCTGTTTCTCAGTGTCTGCTTGGTATTGTTTAGACTCCCACACCATCAGGTCGCCATCCCA
>NZ_JCAKMY010000065.1:0-2833 GCF_059515845.1 Acinetobacter sp. CY79 | reverse complement strand
CAAATGCACCATTCAAATTTATTCAACCTTTAGTGTTTCAAGGCTCATGTGATCGGAGTATTTTTCTGTGTTGGTTGGAGTATTTGTTAAAGGACCTACAGAAAAAGGATATTCAGACTAAAAATTATTTGCTGATTCTCGATAATGCCTCAATTCATAAAGGTCAAGCGATTGATGATTGAGCAGCAAAATATAAGACAAGAATCGTTTATCTACCTGCGTATAGTCCCGACCTCAATCCTATTGAAAAAGCATGGTCTGTCTTAAAAAGTAAAGTCAGGCACATCATTGCTCAGAACAATAAAACCATTCAGGAAGCTCTGGATATCGTATTTAAGATGATGTAGCTTATGTTTCATATTTGGCTATAACCATATTCTGTGATCTGACCGTTATTATCACTTTGTATCAGTCGGTTCAGATTGTCCCAACTCAGTTTAAGGCTGTGATTGCCTTGTCTGGCCTCAATCACATTTCCTTGTGCATCGTAGCTGTAGCGCTTGCCTTGGTAGTCTTGGACTAGGTTGTTTTTGATTTAGCTGGCTTGGGTCGCAATCGGGTCGATCAGGTTGCCTGCGGGGTCAAAGCTAAAGGTTTCGGTGTGTTGTGGACTTTATGTTTTGATTATGCGTCCAATCGGGTTATATTAATAGTTCATTGATTATTGGTTGATCATCTATTTGTGTGAGCAAATGTTTTACTTCTTAAAAGCTGCATTCGATCAATGCTACATACAAACATAAGTATAAGATGATAAATATCTCATTTTTTTAATTTAATTCTAATGAATTCAATATAAATTTTTCCGAGTAATCTGAATATTCAATTAACTTCCAGTTACCTTCAGTGGTCTTGAACAATTTAATTAATGTATCTTTTTTTGAAGGAAGTTTTATATAATCAATTTTATTAGTTTGATCTTGATAATTAATACCTATTCGCTCACCATTTTCAACATTGATACTCACAGCATTAAGTTTTCCATTCTTATCAGCTAACATAATTCTAGAGTTATTATTTTTAAGATAAAGAACATCTACTCCAATATGTTTTAAATCATCATCTTTTGTGATTTCCCAATTATTGGCCAAAATACTATTACATCCGACCATTAAAACTATAACCAGAGATATCTTTTTTTTCATTTTAGCTCTACAGATTTTAAAACTTTTTTCTCAGACCCATCAGCATATTCTGTTAAAACCCAGTCACCCTTAGAGTTTCTGTGTAGTTTTAAATAAGAACGTTCATAACTTCCAGACGAAAACCAGTGCGATACTTTTATGTAATCAATTAGGTTTGAATTTTTTTTAAATTGGATTCCTGCATATTCACCTTTATCAGTAGATACTGAAACAGCTGACAATTTTCCATTAGTCTCTGAAACACTAGTCTCTGACAAGTCCTTAGTATTTTTTAACTCAACAATAAATACACCAAGATCATTTAGCTCTTTATTTTCTCCTATATTCCAATTAGCTACTTTATAGTCATTTTGAGCAAGTGCACACCCTGTAAATACAAACACTAAAAAAAAACCTATTATATAAAATTTCATAATTTCATCCTAACGAGAATTAAATTCATTTAACTTTTTCCAAGCTTCATTCAAATTTTTCACCTTTAATCGTTGTAATTCTAGGTAATCCTCCTCACTGCATTTGCCTGATGCATAACATTTGTTTACTGCTAGAACAAACCCACCGTATGCAACACCACCAGCAGTATCCGTATTTAAAACACTAGTCCCCATTCCAACCACAGTACCCATACCTCTCGCAGCAGCACCTAGACCACCTGTTGGTGTGCTTCCACCTGGGATTACCCCAGCTACTTTGGCATTTTTGTCTATAAGTTGATACGGAGATCCTATTACCTTATTCTTAACAGGTTCCCCAACTACACTAATATTACCAGCGTTATTTAAAAGATGTGTATTTACAAAATTTACTGTTTTATCAATCAATCCTTCATTTGAAGAACTACTATTATTGGTAACCTCACAACAGTTTTTATTAGAAACTAATATTGCTTTTTTCTGTCTTTCTATTGATTCGGCATCGTATTTTGCTCTCTCAACTTTTCTTTTCTCTTCGTTGGCTGCATCAATTGCTGGTTTATCCAAATAATCCTGACCCGCCTTGTTATGCCCCCTTACCCTTAAACTCTTTTGCTGTGCTTCATATGCTTTTTGAGCACTATGGGTAAATTGAGTGCTACCATTTTCATCAATCCATGTAACCATTTTTTTCTGGTTTAACCCCATCGGATCAACCCAATCATTAGGATTACTTACATAAGCTAAATTATTCAATCCACCTTGCAGTCCAATAGGATCTTTTGAGATATATCGTCCACTATGCGGCTCATAATATCTGTAACGATTGTAATGTAGACCTGTTTCCTCGTCATAATATTGTCCTTGGAAACGGATATTGGTTTGCTCTAAGACTTGGTCTTGATGCTGTGCTTTAACCTGTTGGGTCTTACCCCATGTATTTAAGGTGATTTCCCAAATACATTCTCCTTTTTCATTACTCAGGGTTTGCGGTGTTCCTACCTGATCACAATGATAAAAGGCAACACGTTCGAGTTCGGCTTTGTTCTTGCGCGTGTCTGTGCTCCAGACAGGATCTCGGTGGACCGAATAGGGCATGGTTTTAAACTGACTATAGTCTGGGGTTTTGATCAGTTGGATGAACTGACGATAGCCTGTTTGCAGTACAGGTACAAAGCTATTCGGTTCGTAGATGTAGTGTTTGGTGTAGTTTCGCTGTTTCTCAGTGTCTGCTTGGTATTGTTTAGACTCCCACACCATCAGGTCGCCATCCCA
>NZ_JCAKMY010000064.1:0-2945 GCF_059515845.1 Acinetobacter sp. CY79 | reverse complement strand
ACAGATCACAGAATACGGTTATGACGTGTTTGGACGACGCCTATACAAAAAATCCCAAGACCACTATGGCAAAGACAGTCTCACCCTGTTTGGATGGGATGGCGACCTGATGGTGTGGGAGTCATGCCAAGATCAAGATAAAAGCTACACCAAGCACTATGTGTATGAACCCAATAGCTTTGTGCCTGTACTGCAAACAGGCTATCACCAGTTCATCCAACTGATCAAAACCCCAGACTACAGTCAGTTTAAAACCATGCCGTATTCGATCCAAAGAGATCCAGTATGGAGCACAGACACGCGCAAGAACAAAGCAGAACTTGAACGAGTAGCCTTTTACCACTGTGATCAGGTGGGAACACCACAAACCCTGAGTAATGAAAAGGGCGAATGTATTTGGGAAATCACCTTAAATACATGGGGAAAGGCACAACAGGTGAAAGCACAGCATCAAGACCAAATACTTGAGCAAACCAATATCCGTTTCCAAGGGCAGTATTATGATGAGGAAACAGGATTACACTACAATCGTTACAGATATTATGAGCCACATAGTGGACGATATATCTCTAAAGATCCGATTGGTCTGCAAGGTGGATTGAATAATTCAGCTTATGTAAGTGACCCCAATCAGTGGGTCGATCCCAAAGGATTGAATGAAACTAAAATTATTGCATCTGGTGGATATAATCCAACTAATGAGTCTGAATCAATAAGTGATGGATATTCATTTGGACGCGGGAATAATTATCAAATAAAAGAAGCAAATGGAACTACAACACTTACTATTGATCCTAAAGCTGCTTATAATGCAAAAAAAAATGGAAAAGAAGTTTTAGCAAATAATGAAGCTGCTGTAAATGCTATGAATAAGCCTATTATGGATGCTGAAGCTGAACAAAGAAGGCTGGCCTCAAAAGCTCAGTATGATGCACAATTTTCAGAAAGACAAAGTAGGTGTACTGTGGAAAGCGGATGCCATCTAGCGAGAGGTGGAAATAGTTCTAGTACAAATATAGATCATAAGATAAATGATTATGAAGCATTAGGGATGACTGATGTAGAGGCGTATCATAATATTAGAGGTTCACGAGCTAAAGCCGTTGCAGAAGTTGGAAAATATATTGGTGATAATGGACATAAGGTTTTGGAACAGCATCCTATAGGAGGAGCAATAAGTGATACTCATAGTTGTATAACTGGTACGTCAATGGGAGATTTAAGAAAATGTGCAAATGCTTCAAGCATTGGGCAAAAAGTTAATAAAGCAATTGATACTTATGAAAACATAGACAAAGTAAAAGATTTTTTAAATAAATAAGTGGTAGGTAATGAAATTTAAATGTTCAATTAAAAATACTAGTTTGATATTATTATTACTTAGTAATTTAGCATGTTCACCTATAAAAGTTAATAACAACTATAAGTTGACTAACTTATCTGCAGAATCATATTGTGTTAATAAGACTACTAGTGATAAATATATACAAGTACAGACTCTATTGAATTCAGATTCGCCTAATTATGCTTCTGCCTTAAATTGTTTAAAAATACTTGTAAAAGAAAATCATAAAGAATCTCAGTTTACACTGGGGGTCATGTATTTTTCTGGGGAAGGAGTTGAAAAAAATTTAGCTCTTGCTAAAGAATTATTTGAAAAGTCAGCTAGCCAAGACTTTGCTCCTGCTCAATTTAACTTAGCAATTATGTATTTAGACGGTCTTGGTGTAGATCGGAACTACCTAAAAGCTATTCATTATTTTGAAAAGGCTGCAGTTAATGGACATCAAAAATCATTATATAATCTCGGGGCAATGTATATGGATGATTCGAGTGTTTCAAAAGATTATGAAAAAGCTAGATTTTATTTTAGTCAGGTGAATCAAGGCGAAAATCTTTATGATGCTTTTTATAATCTAGGTATCCTTTATGTGAATGGATATGGCATTGATCAAAATTATAAAATTGCTAAAGATTACTTTGAAAAAGCAGTCTATGGTAATCCAGATAATGTTGATTACTTATTTAATTTAGGTGTAACTTACCTTAAATTAGATATCGGTATTCTAGAAGATGCTAAAGCTGCTAACTATTTATTAAAAGCTGCGAGTTTAAATCATTCTGAAGCACAATTTTTGGTTGGAAGAATGTATTTTTATGGATTGATCTTACCAAAAGATGAGAAGTTGGGGCGATATTGGCTGGAGAAATCTGCAAAAAATGGAAATCAATTAGCAATTCACCTATTAGCTAATATCTAGAGTTATTTAATAAATCGTAAAATAGCCAATTGTATTTCTAATACTTTAGGTATTTCATAGTTTAGCGTTAATTAATGATTGAATATTAAATAAACTTATTCTCAAAGCAGATTAACTTAGCAGAGAAGATCAGATTTTTTTATATCTGAGTTATCGGTATGAGCATTGACTTTATTTCAAGTTGCACAAGTTCCGATTTTTCTGAGCCAATATCATCACCCAATTTGGCTACTATGAAGATGGAATGATTGCTGAAAAAAGCTATACCCATATTGAAACCCGCAAAACCCAAACCGAGCGCTTTGACTATAATTTAAATGGACAACTGAGTCGTACTGTCAACGAAAACAGTCAAATCGACTTCTACCGCAACGAAATTGGACAACTGATCCGAGAACACCAGCATTATAAGATTCCGCATTTTGAGGATATGACCGCAGTACTGCGCTATCACTACGATGAACTGGGTAACTTAATTAAAACCATCCGCCCCGATGGACAAGAAATCACCCATCTGAGCTATGGGTCAGGGCATGTCTATGGTATTGCACTGAATAAAAAAGACATGGTGGGCTTTAAACGCGATGATTTGCATCGAGAAACCGAACGCTACTTGGCGAATGGACTTATACAAACAAACCAATACAACGATATCGGTTTACTGATCTCACAAACGATTCAGCC
>NZ_JCAKMY010000063.1:0-3475 GCF_059515845.1 Acinetobacter sp. CY79 | reverse complement strand
TTGCTGATTCTCGATAATGCCTCAATTCATAAAGGTCAAGCGATTGATGATTTAGCAGCAAAATATAAGACAAGAATCGTTTATCTACCTGCGTATAGTCCCGACCTCAATCCTATTGAAAAAGCATAGTCTGTCTTAAAAAGTAAAGTCAGGCACATCATTGCTCAGAACAATAAAACCATTCAGGAAGCTCTGGATATCGTATTTAAGATGATGTAGCTTATGTTTCATATTTGGCTATAATATTTTGAATCGATCTGTACGTTGTGATCTTGAATCGATTGAATTCTTCAGATCTTAATTCAATTGCAATAGTCATTTGGCTATAACGCTAAATTCGAACTACTATTATTCTTGATCTAACTCAACTAACTGTCTTAGTCCTTTAAGAGAAGTTTTTGAAGAGAGCTTTTAATGAAAATAAAACTGCGATTATAAGAAAATTTTCATCAGTTAAAGCTAACAATGATAGTCATTAAGATAAAAATTGCACCTGATTACGCCCTTGATCCTTGGCGATATACAATGCTTGATCTGCCCGTCTAATGACATCTTCTTTTCTAGAATCTCGACTACTCATGGCCACTCCAAAACTAGCAGATATATTGAACTCGGCACCATTTGCGTGTCGAATCAGTGTCTCGGCGATTGTTTGTCTACATCTCTGAGCGATAGTCATTGCTTGATCTTTATTGAGTTGAGGTAAAATCAACATAAACTCCTCCCCTCCATAGCGGCCTAAGCAATCTCCGTCAATTGCAATATTCGAAAGTACATTTGAAACAGTGATCAGCACCTGATCCCCCACATCATGCCCATAAGTATCATTAATTTTTTTAAAATGGTCTAAATCCAATAAAATTACAGCATAGATTTGATTCTGATCTTCTAGTTTCTTTAAAAAATCACCAATACTGCGACGGTTTAATATACCTGTTAATGGATCTTTACGGCTGATGTCATTCATCCATAACTCACGATTACGCCATTGAATCAGTAATACCTCAAATAAAACAATGCTCACGATAAATATTGGAATATACAGAAATAACATGCTGTAAACCCAATACGAATTTTGATAAAGATTTCCTGCTTCTAATTCATTACTAAAAACTGGAGCATAAATGATGAATTCTTTTGCACTTAGCGTAATAAGCAACAATAAGATAATCGTTCCTGGTATAAACGTGGAATAAATAATCTTACGTCTATATAAAACTAATCCTACAGTGACCACCGTTATATATCCTGCAATTGTTGCTGGACTCGCAATACCAATTGCAAACCCTGAAAATAGCATCATGATTCCAAAGTATGCTACAGCTATATAAGGCATATATATTTTGAATTTCTTATTTTTTTTATAACGATTACAAATATAAATCAGGATAAAAAAACTCAACGCACCCAGCAGGTAAAAACATATAAAAAAGGGATAGTGGTTTGTGTTAATCCAATGATTCAACTCGGCTGAATGATAGGAATAAACTAACCATATGAGCCAGACTAAGAAATCGAGTCCCCCCATTGCTAAGATCATTATCGTTTTACTGATATTATCCCATTGCATAATGACACTAGTTTGCATGAACGTTTTCATGCTTTCACGTAAGGTCGTAATTTGAGGTAACTTCATCCAAATATTGAGCATCGCAATGAACAACTATTCTTTTGAATTAAATTTTGAAGAATTATGCTTTAACTTGTGATTCATCATTTTCTCGTTGTTTAAATTAATGATTTAATGCTACAGCATGATATGAAATTATAGTCTATTGTTTAAAATAATCAGGTTGATAATTTAACGATCAAATATCTGATTTTTTAAATAAGATTCACATTCTTGAAATTTCTTGACTTGATTACGTCCTGATTTTTTAGCCAAATATAGAGCATCATCTGCTTGTTTTAGAACTTGTTCTTTAGTCTGGTAATGATTTCCAAGGGTTATACCAAAACTCGCAGAGATCTGAATAGTTTCTCGATCATTAATTTTTATGGGCGTATTTTCAATTTGTTGTCTACATCTTTCAGCAATATCTAACACCTGTTGTATAGATTTATTTTGTAGCACCAAAATAAACTCTTCACCTCCAAAGCGCCCTACAACATCTTTATCTCTGACATTTTTTGACAATATAAAGGCTACTTGCCTCAGCACATCATCTCCAACATCATGACCATAACGATCATTAATTTGTTTAAAATGATCAAGATCCATTAAAATAATAGCAACTGCTCGATGTTCATTTTGAATTTCCGTTAGATCTTGCCCTATTTTTCGACGGTTATAAATACCCGTCAGCGGATCAATTTGACTCATTTCTCTTACTTTCTTTTCTCGATTGCGCCATTGAATGAGTAATACTTCAAATAACACCAATGAACAGAAAAATATAGGGATATAGAAATACATTTGGGTATACACCCAAAATTCATTTCGATGAAATATAATCTGATTAAACTCTTGAGTATAAATGGGTGCATAAGTCATTTGACCATTTAAAGTTAAGATAATTGCCATAATCAAATAAAATGTGATCGGTATAAAAACCAAATACATTACAGTTCTTTTAAATAAAACCATCCCGACGGTAATTAAACTGATATAGCCAGCGATAGATACAGGGCTCATAATCCCAACCGCATAACCACCATATACAAAGCTTATGCCGAAAAAAATTACAGCAATATAAGGTAAATATTTTTTGATAAAAGTGTTTCTTGAGTAAAATAATATGGGGACAATCAATACAAAATTGATGATACAGAATACAATCATTCGTGCTAAATGATATGTTCCATAATCATGATTAAACCAATGTTGAAATGACGGATGATTTGAAAAATAAAGATACCATCCAATCCACGTAATATGAGCAGCACCGCCTAACAATAAGACTAGAACGCTTTTATTTAAGTCACTCCAATTCATCAGAACACTATTATTCATGAATTGTTGAACCGCTTCAGATTGCGTAATTTTACGATAGATTTTCATTTTCATTTATTCTGTATGAATCTAAAACTTATTCACTCGATAAGTTTATTTATCCTATACCTACATGCATTTAGAAAATTAATTCTTATTAAAATGATAAAAACATCACAATTATATTAATAAAATAACAAATAATTAGCTTAATTTACGCTTTATCAAACCATTACACAATACTTATTCTCACTGTCATCACTGATCAAAAGTCATGATATTCAAAAGATTCCTTCGAATTAAAAGTTAGATTTATGATTCCAGCTAGATATTTTAACTGAATATGCCTACAAAATATTGATCAAGAAAATTGATTTGTACATTTTGATGACTGATTTATAAATTTATCTTAAATAATTAACCCGAATCCTGCTTAAGCCGATGAATCAATAATTTGAATTGTTGGCTTATTTCGATGGGTTAATTGATATGCACATAACGAGGCGTAAATTCCACTGAGAAATCCACGAACACTGCGTGCTT
>NZ_JCAKMY010000062.1:0-3477 GCF_059515845.1 Acinetobacter sp. CY79 | reverse complement strand
TGGACTTATACAAACAAACCAATACAACGATATCGGTTTACTGATCTCACAAACGATTCAGCCTGAGCAAGAAACCACAGACCTGAACCAACAAGGCAACAGACAGCACCACGCCCAGCGTGACTACCATTATGACAAAAACTACCTCCTTAGCCAAGTTGAAGACACGCGCCTAGGCAAATTCAGCTACCAATATGATCCAATTGGACGCTTGATCAAAACACAAAGCCCAAGTAAAACCGAAACCTTTAGCTTTGACCCCGCAGGCAACCTGATCGATCCGATAGCGACCCAAGCCAGCCAAATCAAAAATAACTTGGTGCAAGACTACCAAGGCAAACGCTACAGCTACGATGCACAAGGCAACGTGGTTGAGGCAAAACAAGGCAATCACAGCCTTAAACTTAAGTGGGACAACCTGAATCGACTGATACAAAGTGATAATAACGGACAGATCACAGAATACGGTTATGACGTGTTTGGACGACGCCTATACAAAAAATCCCAAGACCACTATGGCAAAGACAGTCTCACCCTGTTTGGATGGGATGGCGACCTGATGGTGTGGGAGTCATGCCAAGATCAAGATAAAAGCTACACCAAGCACTATGTGTATGAACCCAATAGCTTTGTGCCTGTACTGCAAACAGGCTATCACCAGTTCATCCAACTGATCAAAACCCCAGACTACAGTCAGTTTAAAACCATGCCGTATTCGGTCCACCGAGATCCAGTCTGGAGCACAGACACGCGCAAGAACAAAGCCGAACTCGAACGTGTTGCCTTTTATCATTGTGATCAAGTAGGAACACCGCAAACCCTGAGTAATGAAAAGGGCGAATGTATTTGGGAAATAGAACTCAATACATGGGGAAGAGCACAACAGATCAATGCTATAAACCAAACCCAAATATTTGAGCAAACCAATATCCGATTTCAAGGTCAGTATTATGATGAGGAAACCGGACTGCACTACAACCGTTACAGATATTATGAGCCACATAGTGGAAGATATATTTCTAAAGATCCGATTGGGCTGCAAGGCGGATTGAATAATTTAGCTTATGTAAGTAATCCTAATGATTGGGTTGATCCTTTGGGTTTAAACCAAAGACCTGTCTTTATTCATAAAAAGAATGGTACCCGCTCAGATAAGATGCATGGTCCAGATTGGGAAAATTGGATTGCATATACTGACAGTAATGGGAAAGTTGATCCTGTAGCTGCAGCGATTCTAAAAAAATTAGAAAAACAGCGACAAGATGATATTAATAACTATGATCATCGAGTTAAGAATTGGGAAGATCGTCAAAAAGTTACTTCTGCATGGGATAAGCAAGTTGAAATATTAAATACTACTAATTATCCAGTTGATAATAGAAGTATTGAAAGATTGAACGAGGCTGCTTATAAAAATGCAAAGCAGAGTTTAAATAATAGTTCTATTGTAGAAAGATTTAAAAATAACATATTAAATTGTCAGTCAATGTGTAAAATATTTGATTACATGGTTTGTAGTGCTAGCGCAGGTGGAATAGGTGTTACAGAGGTTATTAATTTACACAATGGTAATGTATTCACTTCACCAACAGTGGCGCCTAAAGAAATGTTAGATATTGTTTTAAAATCTGAAAAATATAAACAGGAAATATCGTTAAAAGATATTTCAAAAAAATCAAATAATCCTAAATTCAAAATAGGGAAAGGTAGTTTTAAGCAAGTTAAGGATATAATTCAATCGCATGCAGGTGCAAGCTGTATGGCAGGAGCTATATTGAATAAACCAAATGATATTACAACTCAGGAAGCCACAGATTCTTTCTTAGAGGGATGGGCGGTAAGTGCATCAGGAAGTTATGGAGTTATAGCGTATGGTGCATCATTACCGCTTAATGAAAAAACTCTAAGTACAGAAACGATGATTGGTGTTGAGACAGGACTTATTATAGGACCTAAAAAAACTAAAGCTAATATGATCCCTTCTGTAACTTTTTCAAAAGGAGAGGGGGCTAACTCAGAGGAAGAAGAAAAAGAGTTTACTGTATTTGAAGCTATTAGGTCAGTATCTAAATAATGAAAATCTTATTAATAATAAGTTGCTTAATGATATTGATTGGGTGTGAAAATTTCAAAAAAAGAGAGGAAATGATAGATATTGAACTATTTATGGATACTTATTTTGGATTTTATAATTATAGTTCAAAAAACCCTATAAATACAGAAATGAATGAGGTAATGGTTTTTAAAGTATCGAAGCAAAAAATTAATAAAAATGATTTGAATAAAGTTTACAGTGAAATTTCGAAAGAAGGATGGATTTTAAAATATAGTGAGAAAAATTATAGTATATTTTGCCTTGGAAAGAGGAATAAGATTCAAATATTGTATCCAGAAGATAACACAAAAAAATTTTATGCTAAAAATGGCGATATAATTAAATTTGAAGATTCGTATTCTGTATCTATAGTGTATTTGTATTTTAATAGAGGTCATGATGATTGTAGTTAGATTTTTAGTTTTATTAATCATAAGTATTTTTTTTACTTCTGCTTATGCAAATATGCCTAAATTAAAAATAGATTTAAAACAGGTTGTTGAAACAATTAAAAAATCAAGTGGAAATGAAAATTTTATTTTTGAAAATGTTGGTGGTGGTCCAAATTTAAAGCAGTTATATTTCAGAGAGAGTAAGTTAGATAATCAGTATAATGATTTTAATATAGGGGTAATAGAGTATGGTTTCGTTGAAATAAGAGATAATGATGTGATGGATTATATTTATGGGGAGCACTTCTATAATTGTGAATCAAAACAAAAAATTATACATACCCAAACTTTTGATAGAAATGGAATTTATAGAAAATCAAATATATTTTATTATAATTTTTCTGATTCCAGTTTTAAGTTAGATGAAATTGTATGTATGAATAGTAAACATGGTGAAAGTAGATAAAGCCTGTTTGAATGAAATGGAGATTGATGGTACGGGAATTCAAACAATCAAGCCAAAACTGAGAAACAGCAAAACTACACCAAACAATACATCTATTAACCGAATAGCTTAGTACCTGTACTGCAAACAGGCTATCGCCAGTTCATCCAACTATCAAAACCCCAGACTATAGTTAGTTTAAAACCATGCCCCTATTCGATCCACCGAGATCCAGTCTGGAGCACGGACACGCGCAAGAACAAAGCAGCACTCCAACGTGTTGCCTTTTACCACTGTGATCAGGTATAGCTAAGAATCCAATATGAGCTACAATAGAAAAAACACTAAGATTTAGGATCATGCCAAAAACATATTCTGTCGATCTACGCGAAAAAGTCATGCAGTTTTATAAAGAATCACAGCATAAATCCAAAACGTGTGAACTGTTTAATATTGCAAGAACCACCCTAGATGATTGGATTCTACTCGAACAGCAGACTGGTCAGCTCAAACAGCCTAAACCTCAAAATGCAGGACGCCCTTCG
>NZ_JCAKMY010000061.1:0-4265 GCF_059515845.1 Acinetobacter sp. CY79 | reverse complement strand
TGTTATTCCCAAGTAGAAATGTCCTACCTAATAACCAAATAGAAATGTCCTATATGGACATTTCCAAGTCAAGCACAGGATTCAGATTTCGTTGTTGAACTGCTGTTTTCTGTGCTCGTCTACGTGGCATCTTTTGTGAACGATTGCGTTTGTTTTGTTGTTCCAGTTGTTCATGCTGTTGTTGAATATGTGCCAGCACAGAACCCAAACGTTTATTCTCAACAATCTCTCGCTGATTCAGCTGACTTAATTTATCGAAGAGGCTGTAATTGATCTTTCGACCATCATGCATGAGGGCTACAGTACCATCCGGGTATTCCAGGAACTCAAGATACTTACCGATCAATCTTTGATTTTCTTCGCTGTTTTCCAAGATATATACGCATTTATCATAAGTAATCGTCAAGCTGTTGGTGACCCTGCGGGGTTCACGCCAGGTAAAAACATCATCTAATTCTTCGGCTGTTTCAGTGATAGTCCGGTGCAGATCCTTGGGATTAAAGGCCATCTTGGCAAATTTACGATTAAATTGCTCAATAAAGCACGGCAGCCACTTATTGGCATCTGCAATCGAACTGATGCCTTCCAGACGCATCTCTTTGATCAGACGGTCCTGAAGCGTTCTATTGGCGCGTTCTACACGGCCTTTGGCTTGAGGGGAGTTAGCGAAAATGATATCGATATTGAGAGTGCTCAGAACACGTCCAAACTGGGTAATCTTGGTGTCTTTCTTGCTGCTTTGATTCACCCTAAAAACTGAATGTTTGTCACTGTAAAATGCCAATGGCTTACCATGCTGTTCGATATATAAACGTGTCGAAATCATATAGTCAAAGGCTGACTCTGACGCACAGAAGCGTAAATGCTGCAATTTTCCTGTGGCATCATCGATGAATACTAGCAGACAGCATTTAGGTGCTCGACCTTCAAACCAATCATGGTGTGAGCCATCAATTTGGATCAATTCACCATAACAATCTCGGTTATAACGAGGCTGATATGGGCGTTTCAGGCGCTTGCAGCGAGGAATCCATAAATCGGCTGCAATCATCCAGGAACGCAGGGTTTCTACTGAAAGATCGAATCCATGCACGGTGGTGAGCTTTTCATGCGCTAAAGTGGGTCCGAAACCATAAAGTTGATCTGAAACAATATTGAGGCACTTAAGTCTGAGTTCTTCAGGAAGTTTGGAATTGCTGATTTGGCCACGACCGGCATGGGCTAATGCAGCGGGACCTTGAGCTTTGTATTTCTGCAGTAAGCGTCTGATCTGACGTTCTGAGATATGAAGTAGCTGAGCAGCCTGGGATTGAGTTATGCGTTGATCACAGATTTCCTGCAAGACCGACAATCGTTTAAGTTCTTTATCCGACATAGACACCAACATATCAAACCGTCCGCTAAGGAAATTGCAAAAATGCATATTCTAAAAGCGGACATTTTTACTTTGGAGAAACCGGACATTTCTATTTTGGGCTTACACCAAGAGTTCGCATAACGCCCATTTATGTTAAATGACTGTTGTTTCGTAGAGAATTATTATTGCTGAATTAAGAATAGACATTTTGTGTTAAAAATGGATAAAACTCAAAATGAATAATTTAGTTTGAGTTTTAAAAATGTGAAAATAAAAAATAATTTTTATTTAATAAGGGGATAAGCGTGAAAAAAACTATATTAATTTTACTAATTTTATTTAGTATTTCAGCATGTGATAAACACAGTGCTCAAGAAAATTTAGATTTAGGTTTAAGTTATTATGAAGGAGATAAAAATAAAAATATTGAACAAAATTATGATGAAGCATTCAAATTTTTAAAAAAATCTACAAATCAAGGAAATTTAGATGCTCAACATAAATTAGCAGGTATGTATATATATGGAAACGGTGTTAAGAGAGACTCTAAAAAAGGAATGGATTTGTATGAGGACGCTGCTGAAAAAGGCCATCTACAATCGCAGATCACCATAGGTAATGCTTATTTGGCAGGAAATGGTGTTTCTAAAGATTTTAATAAAGCTGTTCAATGGTTTACAAGAGCTGCTGAGCAAAACGATTATTTTGCTACGTTTTTATTGGGTCTAATTCACCAAAATGTTGATAATAAAAAATCTCTTGAGTGGTATAAAAAGGCTTCTGTTTATAAAGAGGATAAGGGTAGATCTCTAAGATTCATAAAACTTTTCTTAGAAAAATGAAAATTCTATTTAACATTTTTGGCAGTATTATTGATGTGCATTGGAATAACAGGAGACTTCCACTTAGGAAATAATTCTAGGTAGTCAACTTGTAAAACTATTCTTCCATTTCTACTAGAAAAACTAAAATTAACATAATACACGTTATACGAAACGTATCATAATTGTCATTATAAATCAATTTGATAGCTTCTATTTTCAAGCCCAACTTTAATGTGTTGGGCTTTTTTTGTGATTTATCACTTTCTACGAATTTATGTAGTTATATTCAACTATAATTTAGAAAAATATTCGAGTGGAATAGCAATAAATGCCCAATGACCTATTCATTTAACAGTGATCAGTTGTTTTGAGTTATAAATTGCATTTGGTGCTATGACTGTTTCATTTAAAGGTACTTTATTTCCATACCGCGTTTGCATCAATGCCTTGACTTTAGAGTCTGTTAAATCAAATTGTTTAAGTTTTTGTAGTGGTGCAAGTTGAATTCCAAGCGCTTGATCATAAGCTTTCCATACGATCTCAGAACAATAAATTGCATCATCACCCCATCCAAAATACAGATCATAATTTTTACCCAAATGCTTTTCGGCAGATTTAACCAATTTCATCTGTTGTTCAGCATTCAAATTTTTATGATAACGCTTCACGACATAGTGTTGATTTACGCCACGCTTCGTCCAAGCATCGAATGACGTATATTTTACAGGTTGAATCGCCTCTAAAACCCAAGGTTTGCCATTTCTATAAACAATCATCCCCATATGACTATAAGGCGAAGCTGTGGCTTTGATGTATGCTGAATTAACAGGAGGCTTTAACTTGGGAGATTCTAGGCAGCCAACTTGTAAAAGTCCTCTGCCATTTGATTTGGTGTCTTAAAATCCAATCCTTTCTGAATTCTCTGCTGATTATAAAATAACTCTATATATTTTGTAATATCAGCCTTAGCTTCCTCCCTTGTTTTATAATTGCGATGATGTACAAGTTCGTTCTTTAATATTCCCCAAAAGCTTTCAATCGGCGCATTATCGTAACAATCTCCTTTTTTACTCATTGAGCCTTCGAAACCATATTTTTCAAGCATATTCCGATATTCTTTACTGCAATATTGGCTTCCTCTGTCTGAGTGAACGATTAAGTTTCGAGAGGGTTTATGATTGCGGATAGCCATGCTAAGTGCGTTGCAAACAAGCTGTGATGTCATCCGTTCACTTAAGCTATAGCCAACCACTTGTTTGCTACAAAGGTCTTTTAAAGCAGCTAGATACAGCCATCCTTCAGCTGTCCATACATATGTAATGTCACTTACCCACGCAACATTTGGAGCAGTTACTGCAAAGTTTTGCTCTAACAAATTATTATAAATAGAACGATTGTGGTCGCTATTCGTTGTTCTTTTAAAACGCTTATGGCGCTTACAGTACAGATGATTCTGCTGTTTAATGCAACGCACAGCATACTGGCTAATTTGGATACCTTGAGCCTGTAAATACTTGGTCAGCCGAATATAACCGTAACTTTCATTGGTCTTTTGATGGGCGATTTTGACCAATATTGTCTGCTGATTGCTTAGAATCTTTCGTTGGCTTAAACCTTGTTTAAGCCAATCATAAAACCTTGATACTGAGACATTTAGCAATCTAGCCATCATCGTGGTTGGGTATGTGTTTTTGTGCTCTTTCATATAAGCGTACCTCACTGACTTTCTTTGGCAAAGTACGCTGCCGCTTTTTTTAGAAATTCTTTTTCCATTTCCGCAGTTTTGAGTTGTTGTTTGAGTTTCTTATTTTCTTCGAGTAGAGCAACGAGATCGGGCAAATATTGTTGTGTTCCTTCTAATGTCCCAACCTTTGCTTTGTTGTACCAATTTGAAAGGGTTTGCATGGAAATACCAAGCTGTCGAGCAGTTTCAGAGACATTGCCTTGATTTGATTCAATCGCTTTGATTGCTTCAGCTTTGAATTCTGCTGTATAAATCTTTTGTTTTTTGCTCATGGTAAACTCCTGATGAGTATGTCTAGTTTACCAAGTGAAAGCCTCCGTTTTTATCAGCACACATCACT
>NZ_JCAKMY010000060.1:0-4628 GCF_059515845.1 Acinetobacter sp. CY79 | reverse complement strand
AAGGCTTATTCAGCAATATAATTTCAAAATGAATAAACCTGCAGCTAAAATCTACCATACAACCAATTGGTCATCCTATAATCGAGCCTTAATTAATCGAGGCAATATTTCCATTTGGTTTGATCCAAAGACTCAGTGGTATGCACAATCACAAGGCAAGCAAGGTCGAAATCAAACCTATTCCGATACAGCGATTCAATGCTGCTTAATGATCAAATCTCTATTTCGACTCTCTTTACGCATGGTTACAGGTTTTGTTCAAAGCCTGATTAAGCTTTGTGGATTAGATTGGACAGCTCCGGATTATTCCACCCTTTGTCGTAGACAGAAGCATATTGATATTGCGATTAGCTATCAAAAAAGTAGTAATGGGCTGCATCTACTTGTAGATTCTACTGGCTTGAAGTTTCTTGGTGAAGGTGAATGGAAATGCAAGAAACATGGGTCTGAATATCGTCGCCAATGGCGTAAGCTTCACATTGCTATAGATGCTAAAACCCTGCAAATACGTGCAGTACAACTCACCACAAATGATGTCAGTGATTCTCAAGTATTTGAAGATTTACTTGCTCAAATTCCCTTGGATGAACAAATTGATTCTGTTTATACAGATGGTGCTTATGACACAAAGCACTGCCGACAACTCATTTTAGATCGAGATGCATATGCGGTCATTCCACCGAGAAAGAATGCAAAACCTTGGAAAGATCAACAAGCGAGGTCTATAGAACGCAATGAGTTATTGAAAACAGTCAAACGGCTAGGAAGATCGCTTTGGAAAAAGTGGTCTGGTTATCATTGTCGAAGTTTGGTGGAAACCAAGATGCATTGCATCAAATTATTAGGCGATAAATTAACATCAAGAAGTTTCCCTAGTCAGGTGAATGAGATTCATGCACGCATAGCGGTCTTGAATAAATTCACAGAATTAGGTCGCCCTCATACCCAAGTTGTCTCTTAAATTTAACTCAATTAGGGTAGCTCTGCCTTTCAAACCTTTGTGCAACAAAGCCGATTTATATTAAACAGATGATTTGAGATGCAATTGGCTTAATTTTTTTAAAAATAGAAATAATGATCAACTTAAACGTAAACTGAAACCTAAACTAAAATCCTTCATGCTTACACTAATGCATTAGCAATAGATTTAGCATGAACAACTCGCATCATTATGAATTGTTCATACATCTAAGGTTTTCACCAATTTTTCTCTACACCATGCTTCAATGTCTAGCGTCAATTGATCTACATTTAGCAGACTCACAAAATAATAATCTAAGGCTTCCAGCCCCAATGGAGAGACCTGAACTAAGCTTGAATTTTTAAGATAGTGTGCCACTGCGACTTTACTCAACAATGCAACACCTTGACCTGCCAATACTGCTCGTATAGCGTGTCCCTCTTCATTGTAGAAAACCTGTTGTTGTGACGAGTCAATGTGTAGATCCTGTTGTTGATACCACTTTTGCCAATTAATACGTTTAGGACAGTACTCATCTCCCCATGAAAAGTGGATCAGTGGCACAGCATCCCATTGAACTGGCTCTTTGAGTAAGGAAGGATGACTCACTGCAATATATTCATCTTTCGCCAATAAGTTTGATCTGAGATCTTGATAGCCACCCATACCATACCGAATAGCAAGATCATATTGCCCAGTATGCATATTCATCACATCGTAGCTGGCATGAACTCTAAACATCACTTCAGGATAAAGCCTTTGTAACTCTGGTAAATAGGGAATCAGCCATTCTGTTGCATAAGTTGGAATCGTCGTAATCGTAAATAATCGTTGTTTATGTGCTTGAAGATGGTCAATGGCTTGCTGAATCTGTGCAAAACCTGCTTGAACATGCTTAAGTAAGAATTCACCCTCAGCAGTCAAAATAATTTTTCGTGTTCTTCTTTCAAATAATTTGAGCTCTAAGGCTAACTCTAATTTCTTGATTCTATGACTGAGTGCTGTCGGTGTTAAATGTAAACGCTCCGCAGCTTGTTTAAAACTTAATTGCTCCGCGACTTAATTGCTCCGCGACATATTGAAAAGCCAGTAATTGCTCAAGGGAATATTGGATTTGCATAGCGGTTTTAATTTTTATAGATGAATCAAATTCAGTTATAACATACATTTTAATCGTTTGTGACCTGATGCTCTGAATCCCATACTCAAACTGAAATTTTCATTCGAGTAAAAGCATATGACAAATATTTTAAGAATTGATGCAAGCCCACGTACAGGCATTGCAGGTCAAGTTCCTCATGGATCTCAAACAAGAAGACTCACCGAATTATTTGTCAATACTTGGTTATCCAAAGCAGCTGATAGCGTAATCAAGCATCGTGATGTAGGAAAGAATCCCCCTAAGTTAATTGATGAACAATGGCTTATTTCTCAGTTTGGTTATACAAAATCTAAAACTGAAGCAAAACAGCATCTTGCACTCAGTGATGAATTGATTGAAGAACTTCATTGGGCAGATATTATTGCTGTAGGCGTACCGATGTATAACTTTGGACCGCCAGCGCATCTAAAGGCATATATCGATAATATTGTTCGTATCAATATCACCTATCGTTTTGATGAAGCACTTAATCAACCCTATATTGGCTTATTAAATAATAACAAAGTCATGGTGATTTTATCTTCGCGAGGTGGACATGACTTTGATGATGATGCTCCATTTCAAAACCATGTAGAGCCTTCGATTAAAACCGCTTTCAACTTTATCGGGATTCAGCAATTTCAGGAAATCGCAATTGAATACCAAGAATATGGTGGCGATAAGCTCGCTGAATCTATTCTGCAAGCGGAATCCAAAGTAACTCATTTAGTAGAACAATTATTACTTAAAAATAAAACAACAATCTAAGATATAAAAAAAGGAACTTGGATGTTAGCGTCCGAAGTTCCTGTAAAATGAGCGTGTCAAATAGATCTGATACTTTTTAACTTGTTTCATGGTCAACATCCTTGGGATATTGACCATAAGGTTTAAGACTTACTGGCCAGAACGGATCATATAATCAAAAGCAGACAGAGACGCTTTTGCACCTTCACCCGTTGCAATGATAATTTGCTTGTAAGGAACAGTGGTACAGTCACCCGCAGCAAACACACCCTTCACATTGGTTTCGTTGCGCTCGTTAATGATGATCTCACCACGATTGCTTAACTCAACCTTCGAGTCTTTTAAGAAATCCGTGTTTGGCAACAAACCAATTTGAACGAAGATCCCGGCAAGCTCTACAGTGTGTTCAACATCTGTGGTACGGTCTTTGTATTTCAATGCTGTCACTTGTTTGCCATCACCGACCACTTCTGTTGATAAGGCATTTTTGATCACAGTAGTGTTTGGTAAGCTGTTTAACTTGTCTTGAAGCACTTGATCCGCACGTAGCTTGGTATCAAACTCAACCAAGGTCACATGCTCCACAATACCTGCAAGGTCAATTGCCGCTTCTACACCAGAGTTGCCCCCACCAATCACCGCAACACGTTTACCTTTGAACAATGGACCATCACAGTGTGGGCAGTACGCTACACCACGAGTACGGTATTCAGCTTCACCCGGTACATTCATCTCTCTCCAACGCGCACCTGTAGACAGGATCACGGTTTTCGATTCAAGTTTTGCACCATTTTCTAAAGTCACTTCAACATTGCCGTACGTGGTTTGATCTGCACCCACAATCGATTTCACTCGTTGTAAGTTCATAATGTCCACACCGTACTCACGGACGTGTGCTTCCATTTCAGCAGCAAACTTCGGACCTTGGGTTTTTTGAACTGACGTGAAGTTCTCAATGTCCATGGTATCCATGACCTGACCGCCCATGCGCTCAGCCACGATCCCAGTACGAATACCTTTACGCGCCGCATAGATGGCTGCGGTATTGCCCGCAGGACCACCACCAATGACGAGTACATCGAAGGCGTCTTTGGCATTTAACTTCTCAGCATCTTTGGTAGCAGAGTTCGTATCTAACTTGGCAATGATTTCTTCCAAAGTCATACGCCCTTGACCGATGTGTGCGCCATCTTGGAACAACATTGGAACGGCCATGATTTTGCGTTCTTCGACTTCGTCTTGGAAGAAAGCACCATCAATCATGGTTGCTGTTGTACCTGGGTTATTGATCGCGATTAAGTTCAAGGCTTGAACCACGTCAGGACAGTTATGGCAGCTGAGTGATACAAACACATCAAAGTTTGATTTAATGCCTAAGTCTTTAATTTGAGCCAACACTTCATCAGAAACTTTTGGGGCATAACCAGACACTTGTAGCAATGCCAAGATCAAAGAGGTGAATTCATGACCCATTGGAAGACCTGCAAAGAATACACGTGGCTCTTCACCTGCTTTTGCAATCCCAAAACTTGGTGCACGGCTGTTTTTACCGTCGAAACGTGCAGTGACTTGATCAGACAATGCTGCGACCTCTTCAACCAGTTCTTTAATTTGGTTGGATTTATCTGTGCCATTTAAGGTTGCCACGATTTCAATTGGGCTTTCAAGGCGTTCAAGAAGTGTTTTGAGTTGTGCTGAAGTATTTTGATCTAACATTGCTAACGTCTCCAAAGGAGTAAATGTTTATTTGATAAATGAATCATAGCCAAATCTTATAAA
>NZ_JCAKMY010000059.1:0-5989 GCF_059515845.1 Acinetobacter sp. CY79 | reverse complement strand
TGTAAGCCCAAAATAGAAATGTCCGGTTTCTCCAAAGTAAAAATGTCCGCTTTTAGAATATGCATTTTTGCAATTTCCTTAGCGGACGGTTTGATATGTTGGTGTCTATGTCGGATAAAGAACTTAAACGATTGTCGGTCTTGCAGGAAATCTGTGATCAACGCATAACTCAATCCCAGGCTGCTCAGCTACTTCATATCTCAGAACGTCAGATCAGACGCTTACTGCAGAAATACAAAGCTCAAGGTCCCGCTGCATTAGCCCATGCCGGTCGTGGCCAAATCAGCAATTCCAAACTTCCTGAAGAACTCAGACTTAAGTGCCTCAATATTGTTTCAGATCAACTTTATGGTTTCGGACCCACTTTAGCGCATGAAAAGCTCACCACCGTGCATGGATTCGATCTTTCAGTAGAAACCCTGCGTTCCTGGATGATTGCAGCCGATTTATGGATTCCTCGCTGCAAGCGCCTGAAACGCCCATATCAGCCTCGTTATAACCGAGATTGTTATGGTGAATTGATCCAAATTGATGGCTCACACCATGATTGGTTTGAAGGTCGAGCACCTAAATGCTGTCTGCTAGTATTCATCGATGATGCCACAGGAAAATTGCAGCATTTACGCTTCTGTGCGTCAGAGTCAGCCTTTGACTATATGATTTCGACACGTTTATATATCGAACAGCATGGTAAGCCATTGGCATTTTACAGTGACAAACATTCAGTTTTTAGGGTGAATCAAAGCAGCAAGAAAGACACCAAGATTACCCAGTTTGGACGTGTTCTGAGCACTCTCAATATCGATATCATTTTCGCTAACTCCCCTCAAGCCAAAGGCCGTGTAGAACGCGCCAATAGAACGCTTCAGGACCGTCTGATCAAAGAGATGCGTCTGGAAGGCATCAGTTCGATTGCAGATGCCAATAAGTGGCTGCCGTGCTTTATTGAGCAATTTAATCGTAAATTTGCCAAGATGGCCTTTAATCCCAAGGATCTGCACCGGACTATCACTGAAACAGCCGAAGAATTAGATGATGTTTTTACCTGGCGTGAACCCCGCAGGGTCACCAACAGCTTGACGATTACTTATGATAAATGCGTATATATCTTGGAAAACAGCGAAGAAAATCAAAGATTGATCGGTAAGTATCTTGAGTTCCTGGAATACCCGGATGGTACTGTAGCCCTCATGCATGATGGTCGAAAGATCAATTACAGCCTCTTCGATAAATTAAGTCAGCTGAATCAGCGAGAGATTGTTGAGAATAAACGTTTGGGTTCTGTGCTGGCACATATTCAACAACAGCATGAACAACTGGAACAACAAAACAAACGCAATCGTTCACAAAAGATGCCACGTAGACGAGCACAGAAAACAGCAGTTCAACAACGAAATCTGAATCCTGTGCTTGACTTGGAAATGTCCATATAGGACATTTCTATTTGGTTATTAGGTAGGACATTTCTACTTGGGAATAACACCAATCTTCTTATTCTAATAAAAACAATCAGTTAATTATTTTACATAATTCAAAAACACCCTGAAAATCCGGCTTCGATATAAGTCGGTTTCTTTTTGAGCATTTTTGATATCTTTCGCCAATCATTTTGATTAAAAAATAATCAATTTTGCGGTTTTTTGAACTTTATCAACTGTCACACAACCGAAATAATCCACAAAAAATGGGGATAAATTTTAAGCAATGTAAGCTTAGGCTTACGCCATAAACCGCTCTTTGCGTCTAGCCTGAGTCAAAGCTATTTTCTATGATGAGGACATAGAGAGCAGGATGCTCCAGACAACAATAACAAATGACAGCAAAGGACATGCAGGTACGACAGGAGTTATACCTCAGCATCAAATATGTAAAAAAGCCCAACAGGATGTTGGGCTTTTTTATTGCCTAAGTTAAGGCTGATCGGTAGTTAATTCACATTGGTTAATGAGCTTAATCAAGGAATTTTGCACATATTCTTCAAACTCAATACCTTGTTCTTTCGTTATTTTTTCAATTTTTTTAAGAACTTCACTATCTAATTCAAATTCTATTTTTTGTGATGTTTCCATTAGTAAATCATAGTTGTTTTCGACCATCTTTTTAAAAGTTTCTTTTACATCATTTGTTGATGGGACGTTGAAAGATAAGCGTAGTGAACTATTGATAATTTCAACATGGGTATGGCCGATATATTCTGTACTTTTTCCTATAAATTCTAAATGCTTCATCCCGATCCTTAAGTGTAGTGATCCTCAGGTCATCATACTCATTGTGTATGATTATTTGCAAAGTCATTCAATCCCCCTTAAAATATAGACCATAATCTATATTTTGGTTGTAATATGTGGACAGTCATTACAACGGATCTGTTTAATGAATGGCTTGAACAGCAAGATGAAACAACACAAGAAAAAGTCTTAGCTGCTTTGGTTATTCTGCAACAGCAAGGGCCAAGTTTAGGTCGTCCCTTAGTAGATACAGTCTACAACTCTAAATTTACCAATATGAAGGAACTGCGTGTTCAGCATCGAGGTAAACCGCTAAGGGCATTTTTCGCATTCGATCCATTACGACAGGCCATTGTGCTGTGTATTGGAGATAAGAGTGGTAAAAAGCGTTTTTATACAGATATGCTAGTTATTGCAGATCAGCAATACGAACTTCATCTCTCAACTTTAGGAGAACAATCTGATGGCTAAGACCCTACAAGAATTATTAGCTAGTCGCTCTCCAGAGAGCCAAGCTCGTATTCAACAAATGGCTGATGAGTTATTACTAGAAAACCAGCTTTATCTAATTCGTGAAGAATTAGAAATTTCTCAAAAAGAATTGGCTGAAACCCTTGGTATCAAACAGCCATCACTTTCAGCAATCGAAAATCGTGGGAATGATTTAAAGCTTTCAACGATGAAAAAGTATGTTGAAGCGATGGGAGGAAAACTTCGTATTGATGTAGAGCTTCCAACAGGAAAACATATAGGATTCAATGTATAACAATAAAAATGGGAGCTTAAGCTCCCATTTTTGATTTCGCATAAGGTGTATTATGTTAATTTTAGAGATTCTACATAAATGTAGAATCTCTTTAACTTAGATTTTGGCGTGTGTTCCATATTTATCAATCATATTTGTGCTGGCCTCATTTAAGCCACGTACAGTCACATTGACACCATTCTTTTGGAATTTACTTATTACTGAATCAAGCATAGCGACTGATGTCACATCCCAAATATGGGCATGGGTTAAATCAATAATCACATCCTTAACATCTTCCTTAAAGTCAAAACTCTGCATGAATTTTTCAGAAGAACTAAAGAAGATCTGACCATGTAAGTCATATAAGCGATGCGCACCCTCTAAAGTAGATTCCACATGGATATCATTCTCTAACTTGTTCGCAAGGAACAATGCAGACAATAGAACACCTGTTAATACGCCTAAAGCTAGGTTATGTGTTGCTACAACGACTACGACAGTAGCTACCATTACAATATTGCTACTTTTAGGATTTTCCTTGAATGTTTTTAATGAATTCCAATCAAAGGTACTGATGGAAACCATAATCATGACAGCCACTAGCGCAGCCATTGGAATGACCTTAAGCCAATCACTAATAAAGACTACGAGAATTAAAAGAAAGATACCTGCTGAGAATGTTGATAAGCGAGTAAGACCGCCAGATTTAACATTAATCATGGATTGACCAATCATGGCACAACCAGCCATACCCCCCATGAAACCAGATGCTATATTCGCAATGCCTTGTCCTTTACATTCTTGGAATTTATCACTTGGGGTATCTGTCATTTCATCTACGATAGTTGCAGTCATCATCGATTCAAGTAGACCCACTGCTGCCAATGCAACTGAATACGGCAAAATGATCATTAATGTTTCAATATTCAAAGGAATATTAGGAATCAAAAACATTGGAAGTGTGTCAGGTAAAGCCCCCATATCCCCAACTGTCCGCACATCAATTCCCAAGGCGATTGCCAGTAATGTAATCGCAATAATACAAACAAGAGGAGAAGGTAATAATTTTCCTAATTTAGGGATTAAAGGAAATAAATAGATAATGCCTAGACCTAGTGCTACCAAAGCATAAACATGCCAAGTCACATTAGTTAATTCAGGTAACTGTGCCATAAAAATTAAGATTGCCAAGGCATTTACAAAGCCAATCACGACAGACTTAGAAACAAAGCGCATCAACTTAGCCAGTTTTAAATATCCTGCTAATATTTGAATAACACCAGTCAAAATTGTTGCAGCAAGTAGGTATTCAAGCCCATGTTCTTTGACCAACGTGACCATGAGCAGCGCCATAGCACCTGTAGCAGCTGAAATCATAGCTGGACGACCACCAACGAATGAAATCACTACTGCAATACAGAACGAGGCGTACAAGCCAACTTTGGGGTCTACGCCTGCAATGATTGAAAATGCGATAGCTTCTGGAATGAGTGCAAGACCTACAACTAGCCCTGCAAGCACATCCCCACGGATGTTAGAGAACCATTGTTCTCGGATATTAGATAACATACAAATAGCCTGATTTTTGGAATTTTAGATAGGCTAGTGACGTGACATATACGACACACAAGCGACTACACCACATCACTAGACAGTGATGAGTTATTTACTGATTTAAGAGGTAAATAAACTTAAGGTGGCGTAAGTGTCATAAAGGAGAGAACTTGTTGTGGTGGATTTTCGAAAGCAAGGATAACAGTTAATATCTTCTCTATCTATTATGAGAGGGAAATAAGCTAGAAATCCAAGCAAACTTACCTAAAAAACTCCCTATTTAACATAATGGGCGTTATACGAAACCCCATTGTTAGAACCCATTTAAATTGTCTATATTCTCACCAATAAAAATGTCTAGTTTATGATGGTTTTTATCATCATGGACTGGATATAAAATATAGATGCTGATCACTATGTCTGATAAAGAAATTCAACGTCTTGCAGTTCTGCAAGAGGTTCGAGATCATCGTATTACCCAAGTCCGTGCTGCTGAAATCCTGAATCTTTCCACTCGTCAAATTACCCGGTTATTGCAGAAGCTCCATCAAGACGGTGTTTCAGGTCTGGCGCATGCCAGTCGTGGTCACCCGGGTCATCATCGCCATGATGAGTTATTAAAATCAAAGTGCCTTTCCATTATTTCTGAACATCTGCTCGGATTTGGACCCACCTTGGCGCATGAGAAGCTCAGCAGCATGTTTGACCTGAATATCCCTGTAGAAACGCTTCGGCGCTGGATGACTGCAAATGAGCTCTGGATTCCGCGATCCAAACGTCTAAAACGCCCATATCAGCCACGCTATAACCGGGATTGCTTGGGTGAGCTGATTCAGATTGATGGCTCATATCATGACTGGTTTGAAGGCCGAGCCGCCAAATGCTGCTTGCTGGTTTATATCGATGATGCCACTGGAAAGCTGTTGCATCTGCGCTTTTGTGAAGCGGAAACGACCTTTGATTACATGCTTTCAACCCGAGCCTACATTGAGCAATATGGGAAGCCCTTGGCCTTTTATAGCGATAAACACTCGGTATTCCGAGTCAATCAGAAATCGAGCCAAGACAGCAAGATCACGCAATTTGGGCGGATTCTGAACGAGTTAAACATTGATATTATCTTCGCCAACTCACCACAGGCCAAAGGCCGCGTAGAACGAGCGAATAGAACCCTTCAGGACCGTTTGATCAAGGAGATGCGCCTAGAAGGCATCGGTTCGATTGCTGAAGCCAATGCATGGCTACCCTGCTTTATTGAGCATTTCAATCAGAGGTTCGCCAAATGTGCGAGAAACTCAAAGAATTTACATCGGCCCTTAACCGAATCTGATCTTGAACTGGATGATATTTTTACCTGGCAGGAACCGCGTAAGGTCACCAAGAATCTAACCCTGACCTATGACAAATGTATTTATATGCTTGAACCGACTGAATTAAACCAGAAATTAGTTGGGCAATA
>NZ_JCAKMY010000058.1:0-7406 GCF_059515845.1 Acinetobacter sp. CY79 | reverse complement strand
CTATGACAAATGTATTTATATGCTTGAACCGACTGAATTAAACCAGAAATTAGTTGGGCAATATATTTCATTTCTAGAGTATCCGGATGGGACTGTGGCCCTCATGCATCAAGGACGAAAGCTCAACTACAGCATCTTCAATAAATTGGCTGGGCTACAGCAAAATGAGATTGTTGAAAATAAACGTTTAGGTTCAGTTCTAGCGCATATTCAACAGCAGCATGAAGCATTGGAAAAACAGAATAAACGTTCAAGAACAAACAAAAGTATGCCAAGTCGTAAAGCTCAGAAAGCCGGTATTGAACAAAGAAAGTTGAATCCTGTGCTTGACTCTTGTCGTTAAAAACAGGACATTTTAAATGGTTTATCGCATAGACATTTTAATTGGTGAATAACACAAAAATGGGAGCCTTAAGCTCCCATTTTTACTATATTTTTTAATTTCTTATGCGTGTTGTACTGTGAGCTTCAAACCTAAAGCGTTCACTACGCGATTAATAGTATCGAAACGTGGTGCTGAATCCTGACGTAAAGCTTTGTAGAGTGCCTCACGTCCAATCCCTGCTTCTTTAGCTATTTGGGTCATGCCACGAGCCTTAGCAATTACACCAAGAGCATGAGCTAATTCAGCAGGATCATTATCTTCAAGAACCATATTGAGATACATCACAATATCTTCTTCAGTTTTAAGTGATTCAGCCATATCAAAACTTGGTAAATCAGCGACTTTAACCATTTTTAATCCTCCAATGTTTTAGATAATTTGACTGCTCGCTTGATATCATCTTGCTGTGTAGATTTATCACCGCCACCTAGCATCACAATCACAACATCACCATGTTGGATATAGTACATTCTCCAACCCGAACCGAAGAACTCTCTCATTTCCCAAACACCTTCTTGGAGAGGTTTAATGTCTCCCCAATTTCCACGCTGAACTTTATCTAATCTACGGTTCAAGCGAATACGGGTCATATTGTCTTTAATGTCATCTAACCATTCATCAAATTCAGGCAGACGTTTAATTTCAATCATGAGGCTTCCTTCTGTTCTCACTTCATTGTATTCGATCGAATACACAAAGCAAGTATTTTCCCTCTAGATTCATCTACAAAATTTGTAAATTTCGCATAACAGCCATTATGTTAAATGGACTATGTTGTTGGTGGAAATTTCAAGCAAATCGCCCTTATTTCTGTGAAATGATGATCAGAATAAAGGTATAATCTGATGTTAATCATGAAACTTTAAAATTAAGAATAAATATGCTGAATAATCTCCTTGGCATTTTGGATAACCTAGGCTTCGGCTCACAAAAACGTGCCATTAATGTTCATTTTTCTAATGTGGAACTGAATTCACAAATAATGTTGCAACGTATTGATGGCTATCATGGTATCAATGATGGTCTTTCTGCTGAATTAACCTGTTTATCAACGAACCCTTATATTTCATTAAAACAATTTATTGGCTGTCAGGTCGCAGTGGATCAAGTCACAGATTCAGGCAAGCTCTTTAGAACCTCTGGGATTATTACTGGAGCAAGCCAAGGACAAAGTGATGGTGCTTTTACGCTTTATCGCTTGACCATGCAAGATCCAACAAGCTTATGGCACAAACGACGAAATAGTCGTGTCTTTATGAACAAAAGCGTCGTTGAGATTATTGAGATTCTCTTTAAAGAATGGCAGAACAAGAGCCCACTTTTTGCATCTAGTTTAAAACTGGATAGTACAGGTCTAACCAAGCATTACGATATCCGTCCATTCTCCATGCAATCGAATGAAAGTGATTATTTATACTTAACTCGTCTAATGAGAGAAGAAGGAATCAATTGGCTTGTCGATGAGTCTAGTTATATCGTTACGAGTAATAGCCAAAGCATTGAAGCGCAAAAGCTACGCCTGATTGATGACAATGGGCAATATAAATCATTAGATCGTCGAAGTATTCGTTACCATCGAAGTCATGCTACTGAACAACAGGACAGTATTACCAGCTTTATTGCAGAGCGGAAATTACAACCCACGGCTATACATGTACAACGCTGGCAAGCAGATGTTCTAAGCCAAGAAGATGCCAGTGGTTCCGTTCTAAGTTCTCACCAGCATAGTAGTCAACGTGACAATGAAAGTTTAAGCCTTGAACAGGCCTGGAGTGTGTCTCCAGCATGGACAAGAGATTTGAATGGTGAAGATCAAGCGACTCAATCATCAAACAGCCAATTAGATAAACTGAATCAGCAGTTAAACCAATATCAAGCTTTACAAGCTAAATACTTCACAGTACATAGCAGTGTGAGAGATACACAAGTGGGCTATTGGTTCCAACTCAATGACCATCCAGAATTAGACAGAAACCATAGCGGTAGTGATAAAGAGTTTTTAATCCTAAATAAGCATTTTTACAATCAAAATAACTTCCCTAAGGACCTTCAAGAACATATTGAACGATTGCTCCATTTAAGCCATTGGAAAGTGAGCGAAGCTCACAATGAAGAACGTCAAACCAATGAATTAATCGTCATACGCCGAAATATAGCACTTGTTCCAGAATATGATCCTTTACAACATCGCCCACCTGCTCATGTACAACGTGCAAAAGTCGTGGGCAATAATGATGCAGAAGAAATTCATGTCGATGAATGGGGTCGTATTAAAGTCCGTTTTTTATTTACACGTCTTGAAGACCATACTCACGATGGTGGTTCAGGTTCCAATGACAATGATACCGACTCAGCTTGGGTCGATGTACTGACGCCTTGGGCCGGTGAAGGCTATGGCGCTCGATTTTTACCCCGTATAGGTGAAATTGTTGTTATCGATTTTTTTGACGGCAATATAGATCGTCCCTTTGTCACAGGTCGTATTCATGAAGCTGAACGTTCACCGACCAAGTTTGATATCAAAGGACAACTTCCGGATACCAAAAAACTGAGTGGCATCCGTTCAAAAGAGGTTGCTGGTGAAGGATTTAATCAACTTCGCTTTGATGATACAACGGGACAAATTAGTACGCAGTTGCATAGTAGTCATGGTGCTAGTCAACTTAATTTAGGAAATCTGAGTCATCCTAAAGAACAAGCGATGAGTGATGGCCGTGGTGAAGGATTTGAATTAAGAACGGATCAATGGGGTGCTTTACGTGCTGGTCAAGGTTTACTATTAAGTACCTATCAGCAGACTCAAGCATCTAAAGATCAGTTACAACTCAAAGTGACTCAAGAACAGTTTGCAGCGAGCTTGACTCAAGCCACAGCACTGAATAAAACAGCTATTGAGTTGGAAAGCACATCACTAGATATTTTAAGTAAATTTCAAGAATTTATTGAACAGCTTTCAACTGAAGATACATCAAAAGCGAATGCATTCAAATCTGCTGTAATGGTTCTGGCTTCACCAAAGAGTATAGGCATGAATAGTGAAGAAGACATTCATGCTTCAGCAAAAGGTTTTATTGTTCATAGTGCGGGTAAGAGCATTAATTTATCTACTCAAAATAGCCTAATTGCTCAAGCGAGTAAGAAAATTAGTCTCTTCGCTGCAAGAGAAGATGCGAGTTTAATTGCCGGTGTCGGTAAAGTTTTACTGAAATCCATTTCCAATACTTTGGATCTGATTTCAATGAAAGATTTAAATATCAAATCTACAGAAGGAAAAGTATTTATTACAAGCCCGACTGAAGTTGTGATTACAGGCGGAAGTTCACAAATTAGTATTAAAGATTCAGGAATTTACTCTAAAACCAGTGGTATTAATGAGTCTAAAGCTGGACAACATACTTTTAAATCGGGCGAATCGGTGGACAAAAGCATTGTCGGAAATCAGCTATATGATCTAAAAGTTAAGATACTAGATGAAGCAAAAAATATTGCAGTTAAAAATACGAAATACCTCTTAACTTTGAGCGATGGTAGTACGTTGGAGGGTATTACTGACGACAAGGGTTATACAGAGACAGCCTTGTCCTCTAAACAATTAAATATAAATTCTATTGAATTTATTGAAGATGAAAATTAGTTTTGGAAATGAAATGGCTGAACAAAAGAAAAGTGTAAACCAAAGCTTGACGCCTGTTGGAAATAATAGTGTTGCTAAGGTTTATATAAATCCGAAGGAAAAGTGTAATACCCTTGTAAATATGGCATTACCATCTGTTTATGGGAGCTGTGGTTATTACTATGTCCCTTATAAAGATGATCCAATAAAGAAAGGTGAAGTTGTTAAAAAAAATGGGATTAATATCCGATATTTTTTAAATCACGCTGAGGTATTAATTGATGTCAGAAAAACACAAGAACGCTGGCACTTAGCATTAGATATCACACTTCGTCTAATTCTAAATAGAGAGTCTCTGCTTAAATTAGATGGGGCTGATCCGAATTGGTCTCGTTATGCTGATTTTATGAAGCGTCATACAGCAACTTGTGGACACTTACCACCCACCTATTATCGTGCTTATGGTTATTACTATTGTTCTCGCTTTGGTAATTATCTTTTACCGAGTATGAAGAGTAATGAGGCTAAAAAGTGGTTAGTAAATGCTAGAAGATATTTGCAAGTCTATATGGATGATGGTTTAGGACAGAATAATAAGGGTAATGTTATTAAGTTGCCTTGCAAATTATCACCTAAAGCCAGTCAAACAATGACTTTTGCAAAGCAAACTGTTGAGTTGGATGATAAGACTTTTAAGACTTTTGCTTTTAACTCACATGTACCCGCCTATATTGATGGTGGAATGAAAGATGTACCAATGGCTGACTTACTACGAATTAGTGCTGAACCTAACCTTCAAGAATGGATGGATTTAGAGACTTGGGCACAAGCAGTACAAGTAGCTAAAATTGTACTTCCACATAAAGTTGCAGGTACTTTTAATGATGCTGTCGATGGTGTGAGATCATGGTTTTAGGATTAATCTATGTTCAAAAATAAATATTTCCTTATTTTTTTTAGTCTTTTCTTCTTTACAGGATGCAGTTTAATGTGGGCAACTGAATTTGATTTTGCTAAAGATAATTTCAATGGTGGTAACTTAGCTATTAATGAAAGCAAAGATACAGCATTGTTATTTTATATTGACCAAGAAAAAATCGAATTTGTTGATATCTTAAATGAAAAAGGCGAATTTGTAGATTCAAAATTCAAAGAAGAATGGATGAAAGACTCAAATCAGCGATTAAATAGAATGACGGTTGAAGTATTATCTGGAGGGAAAGAAAAACCTGACAAATTAGTTTTTAAAGAAAAAGCTCAGACGGGTCAGTGGTGGCAAACAGAAGATTTAAATACTATTTATATCAATACATACTTTATTGATTATACATTGGCCAATACAATTCCTGAAAACGATCAAATTAGAAAAGCACGTCAGTATAAAATATTTAAATCAGTCGATGGTGGAGATACTTTTACTCAACTTAAAAGTTGGCCTTCATTTAGACAAGTCAAACAAGTGCTTTTCGATGAAACGGGCATATATGGATATGCCATAGGTGAGCAGAAGACTTTGTGGCGCACATCTGATGGTGGAGAAACATGGGTACAAATCCATATGCCAAAGCAGATTATTGATCAATTGAATGCAATTAAGTTTGATTTTAGAATTGATGAGATTTTTAACTCATATCATTTTGATGAAAAAACAAAAGATTTTTATTTTTCTAATTTATTTAATGATCAAGGCCAATATCAAAGTGTGGTTTATAAATTTCCTTGGAGTAATGACCCTAAGAATAATCATATAGATAAATATTCTCCCATTCTCACTTTACCAAAATCAGATATTGTAGATCTTAATAGCGAAGGAGAAAAACTCTATATTTTAGGGATGGTCTATAATTTTGAGAAAAAAACCTATGATGCAGTAGATACAGAAACTACATTTTTAGTTGCTGCACCAGATGAAAATAATAGATACCAATGGCTTGAAAAAGTAAAAATTGGGAATGCCTTACAATTAGGTAAATTATATATAGGTAAAGATCAGGTTCTATACAGTTCAGGTTTTAAAAATTCAAATAGCTATCCATATCAGAGAGATATTGCTGCAGTAAGCTTTGACAAGGGAAGAAATTGGAAGATTGATGAAGAAGGCTCTTTGATTCAGGCTTCTACTTTTGATGAGAACACAAACAAGGTATTTATGCTTAAAGGTGGAAAAGTATCTTCAAGAAAGTTAACTAAGTTAAACTCTCTGCTACCTTAAGTGAAGTTTTTCTAAAATTAACATAATACACCTTATGCGAAGTTAAAATGTTAGAACCCATTTAAATTGTCTATATTCTCACCAATAAAAATGTCTAGTTTATGATGGTTTTTATCATCATGGACTGGATATAAAATATAGATGCTGATCACTATGTCTGATAAAGAAATTCAACGTCTTGCAGTTCTGCAAGAGGTTCGAGATCATCGTATTACCCAAGTCCGTGCTGCTGAAATCCTGAATCTTTCCACTCGTCAAATTACCCGGTTATTGCAGAAGCTCCATCAAGACGGTGTTTCAGGTCTGGCGCATGCCAGTCGTGGTCACCCGGGTCATCATCGCCATGATGAGTTATTAAAATCAAAGTGCCTTTCCATTATTTCTGAACATCTGCTCGGATTTGGACCCACCTTGGCGCATGAGAAGCTCAGCAGCATGTTTGACCTGAATATCCCTGTAGAAACGCTTCGGCGCTGGATGACTGCAAATGAGCTCTGGATTCCGCGATCCAAACGTCTAAAACGCCCATATCAGCCACGCTATAACCGGGATTGCTTGGGTGAGCTGATTCAGATTGATGGCTCATATCATGACTGGTTTGAAGGCCGAGCCGCCAAATGCTGCTTGCTGGTTTATATCGATGATGCCACTGGAAAGCTGTTGCATCTGCGCTTTTGTGAAGCGGAAACGACCTTTGATTACATGCTTTCAACCCGAGCCTACATTGAGCAATATGGGAAGCCCTTGGCCTTTTATAGCGATAAACACTCGGTATTCCGAGTCAATCAGAAATCGAGCCAAGACAGCAAGATCACGCAATTTGGGCGGATTCTGAACGAGTTAAACATTGATATTATCTTCGCCAACTCACCACAGGCCAAAGGCCGCGTAGAACGAGCGAATAGAACCCTTCAGGACCGTTTGATCAAGGAGATGCGCCTAGAAGGCATCGGTTCGATTGCTGAAGCCAATGCATGGCTACCCTGCTTTATTGAGCATTTCAATCAGAGGTTCGCCAAATGTGCGAGAAACTCAAAGAATTTACATCGGCCCTTAACCGAATCTGATCTTGAACTGGATGATATTTTTACCTGGCAGGAACCGCGTAAGGTCACCAAGAATCTAACCCTGACCTATGACAAATGTATTTATATGCTTGAACCGACTGAATTAAACCAGAAATTAGTTGGGCAATA
>NZ_JCAKMY010000057.1:0-7502 GCF_059515845.1 Acinetobacter sp. CY79 | reverse complement strand
GCAATTTCACCAAATTGATTCATCGCAATATGTAATTTACAGCCATAAAACCAGCCCATTGAGCTTCTACCACGTGATGCAATTTGGACTAATGATTTATGACGCTGAATACGTTGATTTTTACAAACTGGCAAAGTTGTTGAATCAATCCATAAATATTGTGTACCTTGACCTTTCATCAGTGCCACATGTAAAGCGTGTAGAGCTAATTGATGCCTATTGATCAGATGAATCATCCGTTGGTAACAGGGTAAGCTTTTAAATAAATGATTTTTATCCTGTTTCAACCATGTAAAAAAGGCTTTGAAATTAGTGAAATGAGAACATTTATACCAGATAGCAATAAAAGTGATTTCTGAGATACTCAAGTGAGCGGTTCGGACTCTTGAGAAACGACGACTTTGTTTAAGGAAATTCCAATAGGTTGCTTCAAATTTAAGAAAGAAATCATCAATTAAACAGAATAATTCGGTACTATTAAACATAGGGACTAGAGTTTTAAGTTTTGTGTGGTAACTCAACTGATGGCTCTAGTCCTCTTATTTTTCAAGTCAATTTCTTATCCGCGATTCGGGTTAATTAAGGTGAATAATAAGCTCTGTCATTTCCTCAGAGATGTGAGGGATTATAATTTTTGATGTCCGGTTTAGATTTAGTGAGCATTATGAATTGTACCAAGCTCAGCTTCATCTGAAATTTTAAAAATGACACTACTTGTATCTGTATTATCAATACTCAACCTACGATTTTTATAGCAAATTACAGCATAAAAATGTTCGGCTCCATCATCCTGTCCTGCGCAACGCCAAAAGGTACCTTTTGGGAAACTCTTAAGCCATTCGGCACTATAAAAATCTGCAATTGAATCAAACTGAACATACTCATGCGGTTTGGCTAAAATCTGTTGTGCTAATGCATCGAACTTTTCCAATTGGGCTGTATTAAAATCAATCAGCATTTGTGTTTCACTACCAGTTAGTAAGTCATTTATATCTATTTAAATCGCACCTATCTTTTGCTGCTTTCTGACGTTGCTCCATTGTTTCCACCCGAGAATCGCCAAACCGATGAACACAGCATATAGTCCAGCCGTCAGATACAGACTCTTGTAAACAAACATGCCGACGTAAACAATATCTACAACCACCCACAACATCCAAGTCGCAATAAACTTCTGCGTGGTCCAATAGGTGGCTAATAAACTAAAAGCTGCCAATTGCGCATCTAATATTGGCAATGAAGCATCTGTAAAGTAGTGTAGTCCGAATCCAAATAATAATCCGCCAGTTAAAGCCAAAACCATTTGCATTGCGAGTGTTGGAAAATGTGACTTTTCAATTCGTATTGTGTGTTGCTCAATATTGCCTTTTCTCCAATGATAAAAACCATATAGATTCATAACAATAAAAATACATTGTAGAATTGTTTCTCCATACAATTTATATTGATAGAAAATGTAAGCGTACATAACAAAAGCAACAAAGTTAAAAAACCAGCACCACATTTTTCTTTTGATTGTGAGTGCCACTCCAATGATGCTGATAACAACTGCAATAATTTCAACTAATGACATAGGAAATTGCTTAAAATTGAATAATGCTATTATCCAATCAAACTCAATAATTTCAATGATTGGAATACATGAATTTATGAAAAGCTTTGCAAACCGATAACTAACTTTTTAAAACGCACTAAATCTAAAAATAACTAAACAATTTTGAACTTAAAAGTTTTGCTTAAAATTTACACTCTAGTTAAAACTATAGATATTTACACATAGGAATAATCAAAATGCCTGCGCTACATGGAAAAGTCAGTCGAGAAATACAACAACATCTCTTTTTAATTGGTTTAGATCGCGTCAGTAAACGCAACGCTTTTGATAGTCATATGATTGACGATCTATCGAATGCATTAACAGAGTATGAAGACAATGATCAATTACGCTGCGCGGTTATTTTTGCGCATGGAGATCATTTTACAGCAGGATTAGACCTCGCCGAACTTCAACCTAAAATGGAATCAGGTATTTTTAGTTCAGATCCCAATATGATTAACCCTTGGGGAACTTCCGGTCGTAAGCGAAAAAAACCAGTGATCGTTGCAGTTCATGGCTATTGCTATACTGCAGGAATTGAACTGCTGTTAAATGCTGATATCGCAATTGCTCAAAATAATACTCAATTTACCCAAATTGAAGTATTACGTGGCATTCTTCCCTTTGGCGGTTCAACCTCGCGTTTTGTTAAATCTGCTGGCTGGTCAAATGCAATGCGTTATTTACTCACGGGTGATTTGTTCGATGCTCAGACTGCACTCAACTTGAATCTCATTACTGAACTTACTACTAATCATCCACTCAATCGTGCCATGGAACTGGCTGAAAGAATTGCCAAAGCAGCCCCTCTCGCTGTGCAAGCCACCTTGGCAGCAGCTAAAGATGCCATTGAACTGGGTGAATCTCAATCTTTTGAAAATCTTAATGCATACCTTAAGCCTTTGCTGGCCAGTCAAGATGTTCAAGAAGGTATGAATGCAATGCTTGAAAGAAGAGAACCTCAATTTTTAGGTCATTAACTCTATTTAAAAAAGATGCATCCTCAAATTTACCTCAATCCATGATGAATCTTGCTACGTCAAACTTAATACAAAAATTTGATGCTTATTCTTGCTCTACTTAAACATTAAAAATCCAGACAAATGACCATTACTAACTCACTGGCATACTTCATAGCTCTAAAAAAGCGATGAAGACAAAAAATAATCGTGGCAAGTGCTACAGGTGTAGCACAACTGTTTTATCATCGTTTCGCAGAATATGCAGTTCAAAAAGGATTTGAAGTACTTACATTTGATTATAGAGGTGTCGCCTTATCTGCGTCCTCAATCACTTAAAGGCTCTAAAATGTCTTATTTGGATTGGGGTGCTTTAGATTTAACAGCAGCAATCGAACCCCATTGTTTGTAGTCGGACATTCCTATGGCTGACAGACTTTTGCACTAACAACTAATTATCATAATATTAAAGCGATGTATTGCTTTAGCACAGGTGCAGATGCAGGTTGGGTAGGAAATATACATTTTTAAAGAGCGATTTAAAGTTCAAGTCATGTGGCCCTCCACTAGTTGCAATAAAGGGTTATCTGCCTTGGAGCAAACTCAATATAGGGGCTGATCTAACCTTAGGTTTTTACCATCAATGGTGTAAATGATGTAAATATCCAACTTATTCTTTTGGTGACGCTGCTCACTACCAACTTAAGAATCCTTATGCTCAAGTTCATTCAATCAATCATTTATGCAGTTTCTGTACTTGCTAATGATTAGGGGCACTGTCCCGGTCAAGAGAAGGTTTTATGCAGCACTATACTCAGGCTTAATTGCATTTTCTAAATATTTCAGTACAGGAATATCAATTAAAAGAAATTGGTCACATAGGCTATTTTAGAAAAGGAGCTGAAATGATATGGGATGATATGTTCAAACGTTTAAATTCACTTTGCGTTTTTAATTCTAGAAATTAGCATTCTTGATAGTTATAAAATTTTGTATAAATCAACTAAGCAGAGTCTTTCAGTTGTAAGGTGTGTTCGACACCATTTCGATCCACGTGCGTATAAAAAACTCCATATTTACTCACATAATATTCAAGGGATTGAGCTTTATAAGTCCAAAAAATAGACCAATCACCTAAACTAAATTGTTGAATCTCACTTCTCGCCTGTGTCGGCATTTTATTTAAAAATTCATATTGAATTTGATCGGCATATTCGAATTCTTGATTTTTGAGTTCTTTTTCAAACATTAAGTTGGCGATTTGATCAAATAATTGAATATCTTGTTGCACATCTTCGGAGTTTAATTCAGTTTTAGCTTTCCACTGTCTTTGCTCAAGAGAACTGTATTCTTTTTCAAACTTTATATTTTTTATCAAATTAAATTTTCGGATACTTTTCAAACCAATCATTCGATTATGTAAAAAAAAATGCCAAAAACAAAAAAGAAAAAGTACAAATATAAGCAATACGAAAAACTTCATAGTTGCCCACCTACTGTAAATTACAGCATTTAAATAATTTGTAAAAATTCATTCCAACCACTTTTATTTCAATTTAATAGTATGAATATTTTAATCTTCTCTACAGATTGCTTGTTATTTAAACAGTAACAAAGATTGTCATTGTAATTTTCCGACTAAACAATTGTTTTATTTTATGCATTAATTTTTGACTTTTTTCTCACAAAAAAACACCCCCTTCGTTAGAAGGGGGTGTTTTAGGAATAATGAGCTGGCGATGACTTACTCTCACATGGGTAACCCCACACTACCATCAGCGCAAAGAGGTTTCACTTCTGAGTTCGGGAAGGGATCAGGTGGTTCACTCTTGCTATTGTCGCCAGCACAACTGTTGTGACTTTGCTTGGGTCTTATTCACATCGTTTGATGTATGCCGTTGCTTGGTCAAAGAAGTTATTAACAGATATATCTGAGTTGAATATTGTGATACTAACGGCTTACTGAATCAAGCTATTTTGATGTATATCGAATCAATTGAGCTTTTATACAACAACTGTTTGGGTGTTGTATAGTCAAGCCTCACGAGTAATTAGTATTGGTCAGCTTCACATATCACTATGCTTCCACATCCAACCTATCAACGTTGTAGTCTTCAACGGCTCTTTAGAGGACATAAAGTCCTTGGGAAATCTTATCTTGAGGTAGGCTTCCCGCTTAGATGCTTTCAGCGGTTATCCCTTCCGAACATAGCTACCCGGCGATGCGACTGGCGTCACAACCGGTACACCAGAGGTTCGTCCACTCTGGTCCTCTCGTACTAGGAGCAGATCCTCTCAAATTTCCAACGCCCACGGTAGATAGGGACCGAACTGTCTCACGACGTTCTAAACCCAGCTCGCGTACCTCTTTAAATGGCGAACAGCCATACCCTTGGGACCTGCTTCAGCCCCAGGATGAGATGAGCCGACATCGAGGTGCCAAACACCGCCGTCGATATGAACTCTTGGGCGGTATCAGCCTGTTATCCCCAGAGTACCTTTTATCCGTTGAGCGATGGCCCTTCCATACAGAACCACCGGATCACTAAGACCTACTTTCGTACCTGCTCGACTTGTGGGTCTCGCAGTTAAGCGCGCTTTTGCCTTTATACTCTACGCGTGATTTCCGACCACGCTGAGCGCACCTTCGTACTCCTCCGTTACTCTTTAGGAGGAGACCGCCCCAGTCAAACTACCCACCAGACATGGTCCTCGCTCCAGATCATGGAGCAGAGTTAGAACCTCAATATTACCAGGGTGGTATTTCAAGATTGGCTCCACTCGAACTAGCGTCCGAGTTTCAAAGCCTCCCACCTATCCTACACAAGTAAGATCAAAGTTCAATGTCAAGCTGCAGTAAAGGTTCACGGGGTCTTTCCGTCTAGCCGCGGGTACACCGCATCTTCACGGCGAATTCGATTTCACTGAGTCTCTGCTGGAGACAGCGCCCCCATCATTATGCCATTCGTGCAGGTCGGAACTTACCCGACAAGGAATTTCGCTACCTTAGGACCGTTATAGTTACGGCCGCCGTTTACTGGGGCTTCGATCAAGAGCTTCGCTTACGCTAACCCCATCAATTAACCTTCCAGCACCGGGCAGGCATCACACCCTATACGTCCACTTTCGTGTTTGCAGAGTGCTATGTTTTTAATAAACAGTTGCAGGGGCCTGGTTTCTGTGGCTGCTCGCCGCTCAAACCGCAAGGGTTATCACCGCCAGCAGCGTACCTTCTCCCGAAGTTACGGTACCATTTTGCCTAGTTCCTTCAGCAGAGTTCTCTCAAGCGCTTTGGTCTACTCGACCTGACCACCTGTGTCGGTTTCGGGTACGATTCCTGTGTAACTGAAGCTTAGAGACTTTTCCTGGAAGTATGGTATCAGCCACTTCACTGCACAAGTGCAGCTTGCTATCAGTTCTCAGCATAGAGTACCCCGGATTTGCCTAAGATACATGCCTACAACCTTTCACCTGGACAACCAACGCCAGGCTGACTTAACCTTCTCCGTCCTCTCATCGCATTACACAGAAGTATTGGAATATTAACCAATTTCCCATCGACTACGCCTTTCGGCCTCGCCTTAGGGGTCGACTCACCCAGCCCCGATTAACGTTGGACTGGAACCCTTGGTCTTTCAGCGTGCGAGTTTTTCACTCGCATTGTCGTTACTCACGTCAGCATTCGCACTTCTGATACCTCCAGCAGACTTCTCAATCCACCTTCATCGGCTTACAGAACGCTCCCCTACCACTTGCAATAAATTGCAAATCCGCAGCTTCGGCACATAGTTTTAGCCCCGTTACATCTTCCGCGCAGGCCGACTCGACTAGTGAGCTATTACGCTTTCTTTAAAGGGTGGCTGCTTCTAAGCCAACCTCCTAGCTGTCTATGCCTTCCCACATCGTTTCCCACTTAACTATGATTTTGGGGCCTTAGCTGGCGGTCTGGATTGTTTTCCTCTTGACTACGGACGTTAGCACCCGCAGTCTGTCTCCCGGATAGTACTCATTGGTATTCGGAGTTTGCATCGGTTTGGTAAGTCGGGATGACCCCCTAGCCGAAACAGTGCTCTACCCCCAATGGTATTCGTCCGAGGCGCTACCTAAATAGCTTTCGGGGAGAACCAGCTATCACCAGGCTTGATTAGCCTTTCACCCCTATCCACAAGTCATCCCCTGGCTTTTCAACGACAGTGGGTTCGGTCCTCCAGTTAGTGTTACCCAACCTTCAACCTGCTCATGGATAGATCGCCTGGTTTCGGGTCTACACCCAGCAACTAAACGCCCTATTAAGACTCGATTTCTCTACGGCTCCCCTATTCGGTTAACCTTGCTACTGAATGTAAGTCGCTGACCCATTATACAAAAGGTACGCAGTCACCGGACACAATGCCGGCTCCCACTGCTTGTATGCATGCGGTTTCAGGATCTATTTCACTCCCCTCACAGGGGTTCTTTTCGCCTTTCCCTCACGGTACTGGTTCACTATCGGTCAGTCAGGAGTATTTAGCCTTGGAGGATGGTCCCCCCATATTCAGACAAGGTTTCACGTGCCCCGCCCTACTCGACATCATCATATCAGCCCTTTCGTGTACAGGACTATCACCCACTACGGTTGCACTTCCCAGAGCATTCCACTAGAACTGATATGACTTAATGGGCTTTTCCCCGTTCGCTCGCCGCTACTAAGGGAATCTCAATTGATTTCTTTTCCTAAGGGTACTGAGATGTTTCACTTCCCCTCGTTCGCCTTGCAACACTATGTATTCATGTTGCAATACCTACCTTATGGTAAGTGGGTTTCCCCATTCAGAAATCTCCGGATCACAGGATATTTGCCGCCTCCCCGGAGCTTATCGCAGGCTATTACGTCTTTCATCGCCTCTGACTGCCAAGGCATCCACCACATGCACTTAATTACTTGACTATACAACCCCAAACAGTCG
>NZ_JCAKMY010000056.1:0-8016 GCF_059515845.1 Acinetobacter sp. CY79 | reverse complement strand
TCAAACTCTTCAGTTTAATATTGCTTAGTGCCTTAAAGGGCACCAATCTTGGCTCATCAATTTTCTGACAAATATTTCTCAAATAAACTTCGAGTAATTTCTACCATCAATCAATGAAAATAATTTCGATTAATCAATCAGTAAAAATCCACACAAGTTGTTCTTCATAATCTCTTAATGATCTTCTTGCTCTTCGTCAGAGACAAGTTCAACACAATACATCTCAACAACTTAACCTGTTCAGCTAAGTTCGTTTGCTGTATCGCGTCGGGATGAGCTCATTATAGGGCAATTTCCTACACACGCAAGCGCTTTTAACTGCTTGTTTTACTGTGTGTTCTTTTTTTATGCACCAAGCTGGCGCATTAATATACCAACTTAAACATAAACCTTTAATAATAAAGCAGAAATATGAATAAAATATTTCTGCTTTAATTTTGCAATATTATTTCTTTGTTGGAGCTTTAATCGTCACACTCAGGATTTTAATTGGATTTTTAGGTACATCTTGATGCATGCCAAAGTTTCCAGTCGGTACTTTAGTGATTTTATTGACGACATCCATGCCATTAACCACTTTACCAAACACCGCATAGCCTGCATTTGAGCCTGATTTATTCAAGAAATCATTATTAGCCACATTAATAAAGAACTGACTGCTTGCTGAATTAGGATTATTGGTACGTGCCATTGCCAATGTACCTACTGTATTTTTTAAACCATTATTTGCTTCGTTACGAATCGGCGCTCGAGTGGTCTTTTCAATCATACGACTGTCCATACCTCCCCCCTGAATCATGAAGCCTGGGATCACGCGATGGAAAATGGTTCCATTATAAAAATTAGATTGGGCATAAGTTTTAAAGTTCTTTACCGTGATAGGTGCTTTATCATCAAACAATTCAATATCTATATTCCCCGCAGAGGTCTTGATCTGCATTTGTGTATTTGCTGCAAGTACGACTGTGCTTGTTGCAAGAATGGCAACACCCGTGGCGATTTTATTTAACATATAGATAAACCTTCTCAGTTTTGAACGAATAATTAAGTTTAAGTTGGATGATATTTTAGTTCGATAATAAATGACTTGCGTATCTATTCTATATAGATGGATTGATTATCAAATTCAAATCTTATTGTGTTTCAGTCTAGATCAAGACTAAGTCTATTTTCGTTTTAGTTCTCATAATAAGATTAGACCGAATCTTAGTTAAATTTTCAAATATGAAAATGAATAAGCCCCAATTGAATTCAACTGAGGCTTATGGAATATAAATGCTTATGATGATCACATATCAATCATTAAAACTTTGCTACTCAAAATCATTGAGTAATCACATTTTCACATCATCTATATAAAAGAGTTGTTATCAACTCACCTTATCCCAAAATTTACGAAATGCTTTACTCATTTCAATCACATTCTTTTTAGACTTTCGAGAAATCAACGTTAGATTAATAAAGCCATGCGTTTGATCATCATAATCATAATACTCAGTCTTTGTTCCATTTTGACGAAGTTTATGTGCGTAGATCTTTCCTTCATCATGTAATACATCATGTCCTGCTGTTACCACAAAAGCTGGAGCAAGCTTTTTAAAGCTGCCAAAGATCGGCGAAATGAGAGGATCATCTAAGCCAACGCCATGCTGAGTCGCATAATAGTCAGTCACATAATCAATATCTTTACTGGTCAGGATCAATCCTTCGTTATATGCAAAAAATGAAGGATGGCGACTTTTGAAATCAACAGCGGGATAAATCAAAAACTGGGCTTGCGGTGCATAACTACTATTTGCGGCACGTTGTGAAACAACGGCACTGATATTACCGCCCGCACTATCCCCTGCAACTGCAATTCTGTTTTTTAAAATTTTAAATTGACGACGGTTTTGATAAACCCATGCCAATGCATCTTCACAAGATTGAATTAACGCTTGGGGTGAAGTTTCTGGTGCAAGTGGATAATCAATGCTGATCACTTGCACTTTGGCATGTACAGCGATCAGTCTACATACTTCATCATGAGTATTTACACTTCCCACCACAAAACCACCACCATGATAAAACACCACCATCGGTAATTTTTTATTCGGTGCTGGATGATAATGGCGTGCGAAAATACTGCCACTCTGTAGAGGTAATCGAATATCGTCGACAAACTGAACATGAGTCGATTTATGTGTAATGGATTGAATCTGAGTTTCAAAGGCTTTTCGTGAATAATCAACATTATCCCCAATAAAACCTGACTTCCCTTGTTTGAGTTGTGCAGCCATCAAACATTTGGTGAAACTGTCGAGTTGAGGATATTGATAAGGATAGCCCAAGACTTTAACAAGTGACTCTTGTACAACACTTGGTAAACGATCTAGCGTACGGCCTGCTGAACCTTGTCCATTTTCCATCAGTTGTTGTAATTTATTATTTAACGATCCCATGTTCCATCCTCATTCTTCATATTTCCTACATGATCAGGTTTTAGCTGACTATATTGTTATACAAGTCTATTCATTCATATACAAATTCAAAACATCAATACGCTAATCTGACCATAGCAGTCTTGTCATTGACTATTTATCTATTTATCAGGTTTTTTTTGTTATTCCTGATCATCTCATATAAAGGTGAACGCTATGACGATTAAAGTCGTATTTATCTCTATTGCTACAGCGGTGATGGCCGTCGGATGTGTCGCATTTCCTGATGATGGTCCTTACTATAATGGTAGCTATGACCGATCTGATCGCGATTATCGCTATGACCGTGATCGTTATGATCGTAGTAATCAAATCGATCGAGCACGTTGGGAGCGTGAACGTGCTCAAAGAGAGCATCAATCTCGCTTAGATCGTGAAAGACGTGACCGAGACTTAGACCGTCAACGTCATCAACGTGAGCTGAATCAAAAGCGCGAGCAAGACCGTCGTGATCAGTTTAAGCGTGATCAAGATCGTCGTGAACAAGCTAAAAATCAGCAGGATCATCGTAACCAAATGGAACAAAGACAGCGTGAGATCCAAAAGCAAAGAGCTGAAGATCGTAATCGCTGGAATAACCGCTCGACACCGGCTCGCCCAAGTTTCAATCATAATGACAAGCGTTGGGAACCGAAACGTGATCAAAAAAATGATCCTCGTCGTAAACGGGAAAATGCTCGAAAGGATGATTAAGTCATCATTTCACTTGCCTGTATTAATAAGTAAAGCCTAGAAAAAATCTAGGCTTTTTAAAAATGGTCGCTCATTTAATTAAGTCAGGTAATGAGTCAGGATTTACAAGCACTTTTATTTTGAGTCTCTACTTCACTGAGTTTAAATCTCTACCCACTGACAACTGAAACGACATCCTTTATATCGGCAATATGACATTCAACCTTAAACAAATGCACGATTTAAGACAAAGGCATAGTGCATAGAAAAATAGACAGTAGAGGCATCCGATCTACTGTCTATTCTTTAATGATTAGCGCTAAGAATAATGATCAGCAATCATAGTGCAACCATTGATTCCTGAATATCGCTATTCACTCTGCTACTATTTTTCTCATAGTCAAGTAGCAACACTCACCATTATTGTACTGGTTGTTCAGCTTGTGGCATATCGCCTGAAGGCGTTGCTTGAATAGGTTCAGCATTTTGTAGTGTAGGATCGGCTTGTACTGCAACGCCATTTTGAGCATCAACATCAGTTGTAGCAGACTGAGCAATTGATGTATCCGATTGAACTGGAGCAGGCGAAGATTGTGCAGTTTCAGGCGTTGAGTTAGAAGCACAACCCACCATTGTTAAACTTGCACCAGCCAAAATAAGCGAAAAAAGACCTAATTTATTCATACATATATTCCTTTGTTTAAAACAGCTTTTAAAACATCGAAGTCTGTTATTTGCTTCGAGTGCCTATCATTCCTAATTTTTTTATTTCTTGCGTGTACTCTTGGTTAGACTTTTAAAATGATCGAGTTGCAATTTTGCAAAATATGTTAAAAGGGCTAGACAGACTGAATAGTGAATTTTGAGCCAACTTAAAGTTTTATTATTTAAATGATTTTATGTGAATATTAGACTAAATAATTGGGCTTAAAATCTAAATTTGAATAACATTGGTAATATGAATCAGCCTTAACTTAACAATGTAATTTTCAGTTGAATAAAAAAAGCCCATTCAAGGAGGTTGAATGGGCTAGAAAAAGCAAAACTGCTAAAAATAAACAGAAACTACAGCGATAGAATCTGGTTAAAGAGAATACAGCGTTAAGAAAAACTAATGAAAGACTTATTTCCTATGTATTTATATTTTTTTTATATTTTTCTAATAGTTACATTTAAATATTAACATATTTTGTGATTTTTATCACACTTTATAATGATTAATTAATATACAAACAGCCTTAAATATCTCTATTATTTCATTTTTTATTAAATAAACAACTTATTAACTTGAATTTTTATGACTAGCCCGCATTTCTTGAGTATTGATGAATTAAACAATCATGGCAGTTCAGATTAACGCAGTTAACACTGCTGCCAAAAGGACTGTACATGTTTAAAAACCCATTTAAGCGGAGATCTTCCATGGCAAATGAGCAAAACCAACAAACTCAGGACGTTCAAACTGAACAAACTGAACAGCAAGTTGACCTAGAACAAGCTGAAGTTTCTGTTGAAGACTTACAAGCTCAAGTTGCATCGTTAAATGAAAGCTTAAAATATGAAAAAGCTGTAGCTGCGAATGCAAAGTATGAAGCTGAAAAAACAAAAGAGCGTTTAGAACGTGAAGCAGATACAGCCAAAAAATTTGCATTAGAAAAATTTGCGAAAGAATTGCTGGATTCTGTAGATAACCTTGAGCGTGCAATTGCTGCTGTAGGTGAAGAAAAAACTCCGCTTTCAGAAGGCGTTGAACTGACATTGAAATCATTATTGAGCACGCTTGAAAAATTCGGCGTTATCGCTGTAGATACCACTCAAGGTTTTAATGCTGATTTACATCAAGCTGTTGGTATCTCGCCAGATGCCAAAGCAGGTGAAATTGGTGCTGTTCTGCAAAAAGGCTACACACTTTCAGGTCGTTTGCTCCGCCCTGCAATGGTTATGGTTGGACAATAAAGCTCATTAAACCAAGTCATCTTGGTTAAAAGTTAAAGAATTCGAGCGTTTTTGATTTTTTTTAAAATTTTTACTTGAAAAAAAATCATTGGCTCTCATATCGGATAACAAGCATAAACAATTGCAATAATATTTTTGAGGAAACATCCAAATGGCTAAAATCATTGGTATTGATTTAGGTACTACAAACTCTTGTGTAGCAGTACTTGAAGGCGACAAAGTTAAAGTCATCGACAACGCTGAAGGCGCGCGCACAACGCCATCTATTATCGCGTATAAAGATGGCGAGATCCTTGTAGGTCAATCTGCTAAGCGTCAAGCAGTAACTAACCCTAAAAATACACTGTACGCGATCAAACGTTTGATTGGTCGTAAGTATCAAGACCAAGCGGTTCAAAAAGACATCGGTCTTGTTCCGTACAAAATCATCAAAGCTGACAATGGCGATGCTTGGGTTGAAGTCAACGATAAAAAATTAGCGCCACAACAAATCTCTGCTGAAATCTTGAAAAAGATGAAGAAAACAGCTGAAGATTATTTAGGCGAAACAGTAACTGAAGCTGTGATTACAGTTCCTGCTTACTTTAATGATGCACAACGTCAAGCAACCAAAGATGCAGGTAAAATTGCAGGCTTAGAAGTTAAACGTATTATTAACGAACCAACTGCTGCTGCACTTGCGTTTGGTATGGACAAGAAAGAAGGTGACCGTAAAGTTGCTGTGTACGATCTTGGTGGTGGTACATTCGACGTTTCAATCATTGAAATTGCTGACCTTGATGGCGACCAACAAATCGAAGTATTGTCAACTAACGGTGATACATTCTTGGGTGGTGAAGACTTTGATAACGCATTAATCGAGTTCTTGGTTGAAGAGTTCAAAAAGGAACAGAACTTCAACTTGAAGCAAGATCCTTTAGCGTTGCAACGTTTAAAAGAAGCTGCTGAGAAAGCGAAGATTGAATTGTCTTCTTCTAATGCAACTGAAATTAACCTTCCATACATCACTGCTGATGCGACAGGTCCTAAACACTTAGTGATCAACGTGACGCGTGCAAAACTTGAAGGTTTGGTTGCAGACTTGGTTGCTCGTACAATTGAGCCATGTAAGATTGCGCTTAAAGATGCTGGTCTTTCGACTTCTGATATCTCTGATGTGATCTTGGTTGGTGGTCAGTCTCGTATGCCAATGGTTCAACAGAAGGTTCAAGAATTCTTCGGTCGTGAGCCACGTAAAGACGTGAACCCTGACGAAGCTGTAGCAATGGGTGCTGCGATTCAAGGTGCTGTACTTTCAGGTGACAAAACTGACGTACTTCTACTTGACGTAACTCCGCTCACACTTGGTATTGAAACAATGGGTGGCGTGTTAACAGCAATCATCGAGAAAAACACCACGATTCCTGCGAAGAAATCTCAAGTGTTCTCAACTGCTGCTGACAACCAACCTGCTGTAGACATTTCTGTGTTCCAAGGTGAACGTAAAATGGCGCAGCAAAACAAATTGCTCGGTAACTTCCAATTGGGCGATATCCCACCTGCTCCACGTGGTGTGCCACAAATTGAAGTGTCTTTCGATATCAACGCTGATGGTATCTTGAAAGTATCTGCAAAAGACAAGAGCACAGGTAAAGAGCAATCAATTCAAATTAAAGCAAACTCTGGTTTGAGCGATGCTGAAATTGAAGCGATGATCAAAGATGCTGAAGCGAATGCTGAAGAAGATCGCAAGTTCGAAGAGTTAGCGAAAGCACGTAATGAAGCGGATGCTCTTGTTTCTTCTGCTCAAAAAGCGGTTAAAGATCTTGGCGAGCAAGTGACTGCTGATGAGAAAACTGCAATCGAAACTGCAGTTGCTGAATTAGAAACAGCAACGAAAGAAAACGATGTAGATGACATCAAAGCGAAAACTGAAGCGCTTCAAAACATCATCATGCCGATTAGCCAACGTGCTTACGAAGCTGCTCAAGGTCAAGGTGGTGCTGAAGGTTTTGATCCAAATGCATTCCAAGGTGGCGATGCTGGTCAATCTCAAAAAGCGGACGATGGCGTTGTAGATGCTGAGTTCACTGAAGTTAAAGATGACAAAAAATAATTTGTCCTCTTAAACGAAAAACCGCGCGAAAGCGCGGTTTTTTATTGTAAAAACTTTACTTAAACTTCCAATTTATTTCATTTTTATATTCAATATTTAAGTCTGTCGCGCATTTTCTTAAATAGTTTATTAATGGTTCAATATTCTCAATCTTATGTTTGGGCAAGATAATATTCTGCCCTACTCCTAGTTGTAGAAGAATATGTTCTTTTAGTTCAATTATACTCAAAATAGAATGATTTAATATCTTCCCTTTACTGTAGTCATCCTTCAATGATAAATAATCTTCACCAAATTCTAATGACGTGGTTTGATTAAACCTTGCCTGATAGTTTTCATAAATAAAGCTTTGATAATGCTCGATATAGTGTTTTCTTTCCCAAATGGGATAAATCAAAAACCATAAAATGCTTAAGCTAAAAAACCCTAAAAGAGCCCAAACATTAGACGTACTGATATAGCAAAAAATGCCTAAAAACCCATAAATTAAGCATGGTAACAAATTGTTTTTTATCCTTTTTTTCTTAATTCTAGAAGACTGATTACATATATAAAGCTGATTCAGCAAAAAATCATTAGCATCTAATTGGTAATTTATTTTCATTTTTAGAACTTATATTAATTTAACCCGAATCCTGCTTAAGCCGATGAATCAATAATTTGAATTGTTGGCTTATTTCGATGGGTTAATTGATATGCACATAACGAGGCGTAAATTCCACTGAGAAATCCACGAACACTGCGTGCTTCACTCGTCACTAAATTGTATTGACCTTTCAATAGGCTGAATAACGTTTCTATTTTATTGCGCTG
>NZ_JCAKMY010000055.1:0-9336 GCF_059515845.1 Acinetobacter sp. CY79 | reverse complement strand
TGTTATTCCCAAGTAGAAATGTCCTACCTAATAACCAAATAGAAATGTCCTATATGGACATTTCCAAGTCAAGCACAGGATTCAGATTTCGTTGTTGAACTGCTGTTTTCTGTGCTCGTCTACGTGGCATCTTTTGTGAACGATTGCGTTTGTTTTGTTGTTCCAGTTGTTCATGCTGTTGTTGAATATGTGCCAGCACAGAACCCAAACGTTTATTCTCAACAATCTCTCGCTGATTCAGCTGACTTAATTTATCGAAGAGGCTGTAATTGATCTTTCGACCATCATGCATGAGGGCTACAGTACCATCCGGGTATTCCAGGAACTCAAGATACTTACCGATCAATCTTTGATTTTCTTCGCTGTTTTCCAAGATATATACGCATTTATCATAAGTAATCGTCAAGCTGTTGGTGACCCTGCGGGGTTCACGCCAGGTAAAAACATCATCTAATTCTTCGGCTGTTTCAGTGATAGTCCGGTGCAGATCCTTGGGATTAAAGGCCATCTTGGCAAATTTACGATTAAATTGCTCAATAAAGCACGGCAGCCACTTATTGGCATCTGCAATCGAACTGATGCCTTCCAGACGCATCTCTTTGATCAGACGGTCCTGAAGCGTTCTATTGGCGCGTTCTACACGGCCTTTGGCTTGAGGGGAGTTAGCGAAAATGATATCGATATTGAGAGTGCTCAGAACACGTCCAAACTGGGTAATCTTGGTGTCTTTCTTGCTGCTTTGATTCACCCTAAAAACTGAATGTTTGTCACTGTAAAATGCCAATGGCTTACCATGCTGTTCGATATATAAACGTGTCGAAATCATATAGTCAAAGGCTGACTCTGACGCACAGAAGCGTAAATGCTGCAATTTTCCTGTGGCATCATCGATGAATACTAGCAGACAGCATTTAGGTGCTCGACCTTCAAACCAATCATGGTGTGAGCCATCAATTTGGATCAATTCACCATAACAATCTCGGTTATAACGAGGCTGATATGGGCGTTTCAGGCGCTTGCAGCGAGGAATCCATAAATCGGCTGCAATCATCCAGGAACGCAGGGTTTCTACTGAAAGATCGAATCCATGCACGGTGGTGAGCTTTTCATGCGCTAAAGTGGGTCCGAAACCATAAAGTTGATCTGAAACAATATTGAGGCACTTAAGTCTGAGTTCTTCAGGAAGTTTGGAATTGCTGATTTGGCCACGACCGGCATGGGCTAATGCAGCGGGACCTTGAGCTTTGTATTTCTGCAGTAAGCGTCTGATCTGACGTTCTGAGATATGAAGTAGCTGAGCAGCCTGGGATTGAGTTATGCGTTGATCACAGATTTCCTGCAAGACCGACAATCGTTTAAGTTCTTTATCCGACATAGACACCAACATATCAAACCGTCCGCTAAGGAAATTGCAAAAATGCATATTCTAAAAGCGGACATTTTTACTTTGGAGAAACCGGACATTTCTATTTTGGGCTTACAATTGGAGTTCGCATAATGCCCATTATGTTAAATGGAGATGTAACAGTTTAAAAATTAGAATTAAATTAACATTTTTAAAGAGATAAATTTTGCAAAAAAATCATAAAAAAGCTAAACCCTGAACTTTAAGATTATGCATAATCAATTTAGGTATATTAAAAAGGTTAAACTTAGATGGATCCTTCGCCGGGTACAAACTTTAAAAAAAGCAAAACTTCTCTTAGATTTTTAGAGGAGATGGTCTAATGGAATTCTTGTTAGATCCTGGAATTTGGGTAGGCTTACTCACCCTGATTGTTTTAGAAATTGTTTTAGGTATCGATAACCTAGTCTTTATTGCCATTTTGGCAGATAAACTTCCTCCTGAGCAGCGTGATAAAGCTCGTATCATAGGTCTATCCTTAGCATTGTTAATGCGTTTGGGCTTATTGTTTGCAATTGCTTGGTTAGTCACTTTGACCAGACCATTGATTACAGTCTTTGACTGGACCTTCTCTGGTCGAGATCTGATTCTCTTATTTGGTGGTTTATTCCTGCTTTATAAAGCAGTCAGTGAATTGCATGAGCGAATGGAAGGTAAGACAGAAGTACATGTTACAACCAATGTTGTATATGCAAGTTTTACAGCAGTTGTAGCTCAGATCGTAGTGTTAGATGCCGTGTTCTCATTAGACTCGGTTATTACCGCGATTGGGATGGTAGATAATATTTATGTGATGATGGTGGCTATGATTGTAGCTATGGTTGTCATGTTGGTTGCATCTAAACCCCTCACCAGTTTTGTAAACCGTCACCCTACTGTAATTATCCTCTGCTTAAGTTTCTTGCTCTTAATTGGTATTAGCTTAATAGCAGAAGGCTTTGGCTTCCATATTCCAAAAGGTTACATCTATTCGGGTATCGGTGTTGCAATTGTGATTGAAGCTTTTAACCAGTTTAGCCAACGCAACGCAACAAAGCATGAATCAAAAATCCCATTACGTCATCGTACTGCCGACTCAATTTTAAGATTGATGGGTGGAAAAATGGAAACGGTCTCAGATAGTCCTCGTCATGCTGAAGCCCAAGAAGCATTTGCGGATGAAGAACGCTATATGATTGGAGGGGTACTTACCCTAGCTGAAAGATCGGTTGCTTCTATCATGACTCCACGAAGTCAAATCTCCTGGATCAATGTAAACGAGACACCTGAAAAAATCCGTGAACAGGTACTATCTGTCCCACACAGCCTATTTCCCGTTTGTCGAGGTAGTTTGGATAAAGTCTTAAGTGTCGTTCGTGCTAAAGAAATATTAGAAGTACTGGATGATCAGGAACAGCTGAAGGCACTAATTAAACGTCATCGTCCAATTTTCATTTTTGAAAACATGAAAGTGATTGATGCGATTAATACTTTACGAACGTCTAAAGGTTCATTGGTTTTAGTCAATGATGAATTTGGTAATGTACAAGGCTTAATTTCACCGCTTGATGTATTTGAAGCAATTGCAGGTGAATTTCCTGATGCAGACGAACAACTAGATTTGGTGAAGCTAGATGACCACACATGGAAAGCATCCGGCATGTTAGATCTTTATCAGCTTGAACTCGTATCAGGATTAGATCTGGTAGAGTACGATGCAGGCTATATTAGTGTTGCAGGGCTGATTCTGGATAAATCTAATGGTGTGGTAGAGGTTGGATCAACGCTAGATTATCAAGGTGCACACTTTGAAGTAATCGAACTAGAAGCCAATCATATCAAGACTGTTATGATTACTTTAAGGTAATGAGCAATTGAAAAAGCCCTCATAAAATTATGGGGGCTTTTTGATTCAAGCTATTCGTTCGTTAATAAAGAAATTTCGGCTGGAGTATAGCCACGCTCATATAGAATACTTGTAATAGCTGCTCTAATGTTTTGACAGTTAGATTTCTTATTTTTTTTGAGTAAGTCCAAATCACTATAACCGCTTAAGTTATATTTTAATTCGAGGACTTTCGAATTTGGTGATGAATAAAGAGAATGTAAAAACTTACGTATTCGGGGGCGCATATGGGGCTTAATCAGGAAATGAAATATCACTTTATCGTATTTTAAAACAATAAAAAAGTAGATAAGTAAAAAATTCTACAATACTTAATTTAGAAATTTTAACTTAAGTATCAATATCTTAATCAAAGTTAAGCTGATACTCATCAGTCGTAATCTTAATTTTCAGATTTTTATATTTTCTTTTAGTTGAACTAAGAGCTGAATTAGTGACCTCTTCATAAAATTTAGGATCATTCATGAGATCGTGAAATAACTTATATCCAATCAATACCTTACTGGTATCTTTGTTTTCTTTTAACGTATTTTCGATGAGTTGATCTAAATCTGTTACTGAAAAATTATGCATATTACGCTCTATAGTATCTTTCTGATAGAACAATACAGACTTAGCAATAGGATTTAAAGCTTTATTAGACAATTGATATTTATGAAATTATAAGAAAAATAATATATTAGTTTTATCTATGTAAAGTTAAGATTTCCTAAAATTAACATAATACACCTTATACGAAATGCTTTGATTTATCCCTTCTAAATCATTAACTTATACCAAGCCGTTCCAGGGTTCAGCGCACTGGAACGGCTTTTTCATGATTATTCACGTTCCACGGCTATTCTTTGATCAATGTTTCACGCTTTTGATTAGCTCAGTTGAATAATTCCTTTAGCCATTTGGCAAGAAAAACCGGCTTAACCACCCTCTTTTCGGCTGCTCCGGTTCAACCTGTTCCGGCACGGGAATCCGCTTATTTTCTGTCTGCTCTGGATTAGCTAATACCTCAGAGCTATTCTGTCGAACAGTCTGATTTGTATTGATTGTAGTATCCATTGCAGACTGGTTTTGATCTTCTTGTTTAGATGGCTCTAGGACACCTTTAAACTCAATTCTATGAGTAAGATCTTCGATATGTTGCATCAAAGACTTTTCTCTTTGATTTGCTAAATCCAACTGATTTTTAAGTAAGGTGATTTGATCTTTTAGAACAGTTTCAACCTCAGATTGGACGTGTACAGGTACATCCTTCTGAACTTGTTCAGTGCGTGTACTGGACTGAACACCGACAGGATTGCCATAAACTCTGATAAGTTCAGATAAGTCTATAAGTCCATCATGATCTCTTGATAATTCACCATTTTTTAAAGCCTCATATATTGTTGTACGTGATTTTTTAAAGGCTTTACTTGCGTCCATAACGCTAAATTTTGTTGTGTTCAATGTAGTCCCTCAGTGCATGTACACGGATGTTCATCTGAACATCCTACCTGAACATGAAATTTATTTTGTGCTAAATCCTACCTTTCTAAGATATGGTAAAAGTTCTTCAAATTTCTCTTTGTCTTGTAACATTTCAGCAATTCGAACTGCAAATTGTGCATAGCTTTCTGTACCTTGAGAATATTTATTCATGTCTGGAAGCTCAGAAAGCTTATTTGCAAAAAGGTGACGTTGTGCATCTGTCATTTTTGAGAACAGACTCAGAGTAGTCGGAGTTTTTCTATCAGTGTTAACGACTTTTTGTTTAAAGGTAAATGAAAATCCAATAATTGAACGCCCACGTTTATGCTGCTCATACTGGGCAATAATATCTGTATGAGTGTTAATTTGACTGATAGCTGGTTCTAAAACCCGTCTTTTAAATAATTCCATACGCTGATACTCGTTTTCCAACACGCCAATACGATTTCGAAAATCCTGTAAATCAATAATTGGGGTCTTTTTTGTACTACGCCAAGAAATTATTAATTCATATAGGCGAACTGCATATGGGCTATTTAAATTACTGACTTGCTCTATCTCGTAACTCGTAAAATGTTTCTCTAAATTAGTAATTAGCGGTAAAACGACAGGTGAAAATGTGATTTCAACTGTTGCTGTCGAATCAATATAAGCAATATCAGAAACCCATCGGCTAGTTTTTTGGGCAATACCTTTTACTCGTTCTTCTTGATAACTGAAACGTCTTTCAAAAAGATTTTTAGCAGCTTCTTTTAGTGCAAGATAAGAGGCCTGCCTAGTAACATTGAAAGTTATTTCATAACTTTCAGCTGGAATTTGAACTGGTTTACCGTACCAATGATCAATATCCCAACTTAAGTCGCCACTTTTTCTTGCAACAATAATTGCAAGTATCATCAATCGTTGCTCAACTAGACTTAATGAATAACTAGCATTTATAAGTACATTATCTTTTACTACAAATTCTCTTTTCAAAATAAAGCACCGTTAATTATTATTGGTGTTAATACACCATAAAAAATATATGGTGTCAAATGGTAAGTAAACGGTGTCATATTGGTAAGTAAACGGTGTCATATTGGTAAGTAAACGGTGTCATATTGGTAAGTAAATGGTGTCATATAGTTAAATAATTATATAAATATCATTATATTAAGTAACCATAAAAGATTTAAAAATATTAAATTTAATTAAAAAGAGTTAAAAAAATTGCCCTATGTTTTCGCTACGCTCAAACTCTATTGAACTTCGCTTACGCTCAGTTCGAAGGGGCAATTTTTTTGGTTAATCTCGTTATTACTTCAAAAAAGCAAAAGCAACTCGGAATTCGCTTCGCTCATAAGTTTTTTTATGCTCGCTTCGCTCGACCTAGAAGCAAATTAAATCTGTTCGCACCCTTCGGGATGCTCTGTATCTATATCTCAGCCACAAAGGGGAGCTTGTAATCAGAGAAAAAGCATGGCGAAAATTTTAATTGGGTCTGTTCGCTCGTAGACACTCGCTCTGTAAGGCCTGAATAAAGCCAGATAATTTTAAAAACCAGGACCACCATAATCATAATCATCAGATTTTGGCTTTGGCTGTTTGGGTTGAACCGGTTGAGGGGGCTTATTCTGCATGGGTAATGAATACTTTGGCTGGGAATGCACTTCAAACTCAAAACATGGGGTACTGTTACGTCTTGAGTCTTCTAGTTTTTCATTCATTTCATAGATGGACCAAGCCTCTTGTTTGAGTATAGGGCCTTGGTTTTTGATAATTTCATTCAAATCATTTTTTAGTTTGTCCTTATTTTTTGCATTCTTGATTAAGTAATTCAGGTAATACATCACTTCCAATGATGAAAATGGGTTGTTTTCAGCACTATAAAAATATTCATGTTGTTGATCTAAGTATTTTTGCCGTTCTTCTAGTTCTCGTTCTTGCTGGTTGTGTTCTCTGATCTTTTGGATCTCTGCTAGGTATTCAGGGGTCGCATTTTGTTTGCCAACACCGAGTTTCGGTTCTGGAAGGTACAAGGTACTGTGGATCTCATTGTATTTTTCATAGCTGTCTGCTGAAACTTGATTCTTGATGGTGATGTCTTGGCCATCCAGATGGTAGGTGATAGTGGGGCAGTATTTGGCCAGGGCATCATTGAGATGGTTTTCCCATTGTTTGCGGATATAGATTAGGAAAGCGGAATAGTCTTCGTGATTTTCTTGGAGTTGGATCTTCTTTGCACCGCCTTTTGATGGGTCTTTTGCGTTATAGCGTTTGAAATACTGTTCGGCTGTTCGTTCAATACCGTCATCGGCTTTCAATGAGAACATTAGGTGACAGTGGGGCTGATCTTCGCCACTGATGCGCGATTTTACGTTGTGTATGGCGTATGAATGCGGATAGTTGCGGTTAGCTACATGTTTTTCTAAAAACGTCTCTATGAGCATTTTACGCTGTTCTGGCGTGAATTCATTTGGTAGGGCAATTTCGTATTCCATATATGCTTTGGCATTGGCACGCTCATAAGTGTCTGCTGCTTGCCAAAATGCGATCGGATCTTTCACGAAGGCAGGCATACAATGGCCAGCTTCAATGTGTTCTATGGTCTCATTACTGGTTTTTCGGATACCTTCGTATTGCATGAGTCTGGAAATGTAGAGGTAATGGCCTAAGGCATAGCCTTTGTTTTTACTTTTGACGCTGAAATGGTAGCTGGCCATACGTACCTCTGTTGGGTTGATACCGATTTTTATGCAGTGAAACGAAATAAAAAGTGTCCGGATTTTGAATGCCTCAATGGCTGAAAAACCGGTAAAAGAGGGTCAAGGGAGATATGCTCCCTTGCGTACTAGTTTCTCCAATAGGTAGAAACTGTCAAGTGCGAATTATTTAAATTAAAAATAAATTTTCTTTTCAAGAAAATTTATTTTTAATTTAAATAATTATTTTCAGACTGCCCTATGTAAATATGGTAAAACCATATTTACATAGGTTGCAGCTCTGAAATTTGGCGGTAGATGATGACTCTCGAAAAAACAAAAAAACGTGGTAGACCTGCTCAATTACTTAAAGTTGCAGAGTTACATTGCTTTGTGGAATTTTTACTAGAGAAAGATCCTCGGACCGAATTACAAAACCAGGTCATTGATGTATTACAAGCCGAAGACTTTAATTTTGAGTTGTTGTCTGAAGCACAGCAGATTTTAGTGAAAGAGGCTTTAAAACCCTATCGCGAACATCTAAAGATCACATTGTTATTTGAAGAGTTGAACAATCTGCCTCTTAAAACTGAATATGAACAAAAAATCGTAGATCTGTACCAGGATGATCAAAAGGGAAATTTAGATCTAGCTGAACGTAATATTCTAAAAACGATGTGTACGCGCTATTACCGTTTCAAGGCTCAACAACTGAAATTGAAGGATCTTGAGCTTTATTTGAGTCAGATCCAAAAAAAGGATGCAGGTAAAAAACGCAAAGCAGAGAATCAACTTAAATTTGAGCTAGGCGGGGCAGTGTTAGCAGCCTTTAAGAAACTAAATAAAGAAATGCCAGAAGATAGGAGTAAGGTCACAAATAGTATTGTAAATAATGCGAACTTTTGGAAAAAAGTTTCTAAAACAAAAATTTATAGTGCCATTTCTACAAAAGAATCTACATATTTTGAGGACATTGAATTATTTATTAAAGTTATAGACGGTTTGGCTTCCTACAGTTACGACGGTCAAAAGTTATTTGAATATGAAATATTAAAACAAAAAAAAATAGATAAAAAATAGTTCTATTCATTCGCTCTGAAAAGGTCATCAAACGTTCCAGATGTTCAACTTCAGTTCTTAAATATTTTTATTTATGAGCTAAATATGCTGAAACCCAACCAAACGAAATCTGATTTTTAAAATTTTGCTAGGATTTGCTCAATCTACATATTTTGTGGGTTCTGATGGTGTGGGTGGAAGGATTAAGCGACGCTAGCGCACCACGGATTAAGTTGTTACTAGGGAATATCGACAAAGCAACAACGTGATGAGTAGTTCAGAAAAGCTTTAAGTTGTATGTTGGGGAAACCCTCACAGAGAAAAGTGATCTGTTCGGTTTGAGAACGTGTCGATGCGGTGTGTGAATCGTAATCTCAGCCTATGTAGGAAAGCACAATTACCTACTGCCGTGGACGACCGATGCGTGGCTCCGTCAGCCCAAAATTGGTATTCACCAATTAAAATGTCTATGCGATAAACCATTTAAAATGTCCTGTTTTTAACGACAAGAGTCAAGCACAGGATTCAACTTTCTTTGTTCAATACCGGCTTTCTGAGCTTTACGACTTGGCATACTTTTGTTTGTTCTTGAACGTTTATTCTGTTTTTCCAATGCTTCATGCTGCTGTTGAATATGCGCTAGAACTGAACCTAAACGTTTATTTTCAACAATCTCATTTTGCTGTAGCCCAGCCAATTTATTGAAGATGCTGTAGTTGAGCTTTCGTCCTTGATGCATGAGGGCCACAGTCCCATCCGGATACTCTAGAAATGAAATATATTGCCCAACTAATTTCTGGTTTAATTCAGTCGGTTCAAGCATATAAATACATTTGTCATAG
>NZ_JCAKMY010000054.1:0-9805 GCF_059515845.1 Acinetobacter sp. CY79 | reverse complement strand
GCAATTTCACCAAATTGATTCATCGCAATATGTAATTTACAGCCATAAAACCAGCCCATTGAGCTTCTACCACGTGATGCAATTTGGACTAATGATTTATGACGCTGAATACGTTGATTTTTACAAACTGGCAAAGTTGTTGAATCAATCCATAAATATTGTGTACCTTGACCTTTCATCAGTGCCACATGTAAAGCGTGTAGAGCTAATTGATGCCTATTGATCAGATGAATCATCCGTTGGTAACAGGGTAAGCTTTTAAATAAATGATTTTTATCCTGTTTCAACCATGTAAAAAAGGCTTTGAAATTAGTGAAATGAGAACATTTATACCAGATAGCAATAAAAGTGATTTCTGAGATACTCAAGTGAGCGGTTCGGACTCTTGAGAAACGACGACTTTGTTTAAGGAAATTCCAATAGGTTGCTTCAAATTTAAGAAAGAAATCATCAATTAAACAGAATAATTCGGTACTATTAAACATAGGGACTAGAGTTTTAAGTTTTGTGTGGTAACTCAACTGATGGCTCTAGTCCTCTTATTTTTCAAGTCAATTTCTTATCCGCGATTCGGGTTAATTTAACTTTTTACGAAATCGTAAATCAGTAATTGAATGATAGAACCAAGCTAAAATGCTTGGTTTTTTTATCCCCATCAATTGGCGATTGTTAAAATATATGCATAATGGGGTGAGTCTTGATATGACTATAAAGGAATAATAAATGAGAAAATCGGTATTCATCATATGCAGATAAAGTCTAAGCAAACAGTTTGGTGGGGAATTGCTGTTGTTGCTTTTCTTATTTTTGTTGTATTGCAAATACCAGCATCGTGGTTGATTTCTAAATTTTATAAAAATAATCAGATTTTAAAAAATGTCAGTGGCAATATTTGGCATGGTCAGGCGGATTGGAAAAAAGGTCAGTTACAAGGCTCTGTAGAATGGCATACACGACCATTGGATTTGATCTTATTACGTTTGGGTGCAGACTTAAAAATTCATAGTGGTCAGACACAAGTGGATGCTGTTGTTGCTTATGGATTAGGCAAAGCAGTACATATTAAAAATGTAAATGGTCAAATTTCATCAGATACCTTGAAAAATGTCATTAACTGGCAATGGCCAAGCAATAGTATTCAACTCCAAGATGTTCAATTGAGTTTTAATCATGAGAAAGGATTTTTTAAAGCAGATGGTGGCTTGCAATGGGGCGGTGGACCATTGGTGTATACCTTCGGGCAAAGACAAGATCGGATGGAAGTGCCTTCTTTAAAAAGTGGTGTAAAAGATGAAGCTGGAAAGTTAATTCTGGATGTACAAGATCAGCGTGGTCAAAAGATGGCAAACTTGAATATTGATCAAAGCTTGATGCTAGATGTGCAATTGACGCAGCGGTTATTGCAGAATGTACCATCGTACACTGGTAAGGCGGGTCTAGATACCTATGTGTTAAGTTCTCGGCAACCTTTGTTAGGTGGAGGTTCTTAATGCAAAAGCTAAAAGCAAAACTGGATACTTTATCTTGGGGTCAAGCTGATCGTTTGGCACCTTTAGCACTACTGATTCTTATTTTGCTGTTGTGTTGGAAGTTGGCGAGTTTATTTTGGTGGACGATAGCACCCCCTCAATTGATTCAAGTTGAACCAGTTAATATTGGATCTCAGCAAGCGCAAGTCCCGAATATTTCTGCATTTTCATTGTTTCAAGAAGCAGGTGCGACAGCATCAAGTGCGGATGCAAACTTAGCCATGCAGTTACAGGGCGTGTTTGTTGCTTCACCGAGTACAAACTCTTCTGCTGTAATTAAAGTGAATGAACTTTCTGATCGTTATGTGGTCGGTGAAAATATTGAAAATAGTTCTTACCGCTTGTCTGAGGTGTATTGGGATCGCGTGGTCTTACAGCAATCTAGCGGTGCAACTAAAGAGCTGTTATTTTCTGGCATTGAAAATTTAAATCAATCGATGTCACCTGAGAGTGCTCAGCAAAATGTCGCTACAGCAAATCAAGCTACAAATAGCCAGATGCCAAATAGTCAATCCTCATCTAATGCCAATAATGGTCAACGTGCCTTGGGTCAGGCGATTGATCAAATCCAAGAAAACAGAGAGCAATATTTAAAAAATATGGGGGTGAATGCTTCTAACGGTCAAGGTTATGAAGTCACAGATCAAACCCCTTCAGCACTACGTAATAAATTGGGTTTAAGATCAGGAGATCGCATTCTTTCTTTAAATGGACAACCTGTAGGTCAAGGACAATCCGATGCTCAGCTGTTAGAACAAGCTAAGAAAGACGGTAAAGTGCGAATAGAAATTAAGCGTGGTGATCAAGTGATGACCATCCAACAAGATTTGTAAGTGTGTTACTAAAAAATTATTAGGATAGATAATAAGTTATGGATTTTTGGAATCATAATCGTTCAGTTTTAGCGGCAGTAGCGGTAGCACCAGTTTTAGCGGTATTGAGTGTTTCTGCACAAGCTCAGACGTGGAAGATTAATCTACGTGATGCAGACCTGACCGCCTTTATTAGTGAGGTTGCCGATATTACAGGGAAGAACTTTGCTGTCGATCCGCGAGTCCGAGGTAATGTCACGGTTATTTCAAATAAAGCCCTAAATAAAAATGAAGTTTATGATTTATTTTTAGGCGTATTGAATGTAAATGGCGTGGTGGCGATTCCATCAGGAAATTCGATTCGTCTAGTCCCTGATAGTAATGTTAAAAATGCAGGCGTTCCCTACGATCCTTCTAAAAATGCGCGAGGTGATCAAGTTGTTACTCGCGTCATTTGGCTTGAAAACACCAATCCTAATGACTTAATTCCTGCGTTACGTCCTTTGATGCCTCAATTTGCTCATCTGGCTGCAGTACAAGGCACCAATGCTCTGATTGTGTCTGATCGTGCCAGTAATATTTTTCAAATTGAAACTTTGATTCGTAATTTAGATGGAACAGGTCAAAATGATATTGAGGCTGTGACTTTGCAGCACAGTCAAGCCGAAGAGATTATTGAACAACTCAGTGCAATTAGTGCCACAGGGTCATCCAAGGATTTTGCAGGGTCAAGAGTGCGGATTATTGCGGATATTCGTACCAATCGAATTGTGCTGAAAGGTGATACCAGTACACGTAAGCGCTTACGTAATATGATTGAAATGCTAGATGTGCCTTCTGCTGATCGTTTAGGTGGTATGAAGGTATTTAAGCTGAAATATGCCAGTGCCAAGAATTTATCTGAAATTCTACAAGGTTTAGTGACAGGCCAAGCTGTTCAGTCCTCTACGAACAATGCTTCAAACTCTAATTTGAATAACCCATCCACTAATTTAAACACCAACTCTAATGCGAATAGTACGAGCAACAATTCAATCAATACCCCTGCCATTAGTTTGAATAGCGGTAACAACTCGAGCAACCAAAATAATATCACCAGCTTTAATGGCAATGGCGTCAGTATCATTGCGGATAACACGCAAAATGCATTGGTGGTAAAAGCAGACCCACAATTGATGCGAGAAATTGAAGCGGCAATTCAGCAACTCGATACACGTCGTGAACAAGTGTTAATTGAGGCTGCCATTATTGAGCTGGAGGGTACGGATATGGACCAGCTTGGTGTGCAGTGGGCCATGGGGGATATCAGTAGCGGTATTGGTCTCATTAATTTTTCAGATGTAGGAACAGGCTTGGCTCAGTTAGCAGGAGGTATTTTGGCTGGTGGTGCAAATGCTTTAGCTGGGATTGGAGATGGTGCTTCGATTGCTTTGGGGGATTATAAACAAAACTCAGATGGTTCAAGAGAGCTATATGGAGCTCTCATCCAAGCATTGAAGCAAAATACGAATTCTAATTTGTTATCTACTCCTTCAATTGTGACATTGGACAATGAAGAAGCTTACATTGTGGTGGGGCAAAATGTTCCTTTTGAGACAGGTTCTGTCTCCACAGGTGTGGCAGGTGTAAATCCATATACGACTTTAGAGCGTAAAGATATTGGTGTAACGCTTAAAGTCGTTCCTCGGATTGGTGAGGGGGGCTCTGTACATTTACAGGTTGAACAGGAAGTTTCAGCTATTGCTGCTCGTGGGCAAGCACGAGATCTTGTAACCAATAAACGTGCTATTAAAACTTCTGTAATCGCTGATCATGGTCAAACTGTGGTTCTGGGAGGATTGATTGAGGATAGTTCAAGTACGGGTCGTCAAGGAGTTCCTGGTTTGAGCTCTATTCCTGGATTGGGTCGCTTATTTCAAGCCAATAGTAAGAATGTATCAAAGCGTAATTTATTGGTCTTTATTCATCCAACGATTATTCGTAATAATCATGATGCACAGCGTTTAACTCGTCAGAAGTACGATCGTTTATATAGCTTACAATTGGCAATGGACAAAAATGGTAGCTTTGCCAAATTACCTGATAACGTAGATGATATTTATCAACCACGATTGCCTGTAAGTAAAACTCCAGTGCCAGCAAAACCTACGGTTTATCAAAGTGTCCCATCGGGCGGAACCCATAAAGGCTCAAAAGTGGTAACAACGCCTTTAGCCGTTGAACCTATTCGTGTTCCAAATGGCCAGCCTGTTCAGGTTCAACCGACACAAGAAGTTGAAAAGACTAAGAATACTGTGACCACAACCACGATTCGCTCTGCATCTTGATGGCGTAGGCTTAGTAAAATTAAATCAGCATGTTAAGATATTTTAAACTTTGAAGTGAGCAGATCAATATGACTTGGAAATTGCAAACCATTAACGGTGAATTCACTGGTACGGAAATTACAATCGAACGTGATATGTTGGTTGGTCGTCATCAAGAAGCAGATATTGTTTTGGCTGCTGCTGAAATTTCACGTCGCCACGCTGCTTTTTTTCTTAAAGAACAAGCACTATATGTTCAAGATCTGAAATCTTCAAATGGTACTTTTGTCAATGATGTGCGTGTTGAAAATGAATCATTGCTCAAAGATGGTGATATTGTCCAGTTTGCCAGTTTAAAATTTTCTGTCCTTGCGCCTGCCATTATTCAGACTCAAATGGATGAGCCTGAAGTCATTGTACAGCCTGCTGAAGCTGTCGCAACTTCAGAGCTTCCAGTCACTCAAGTTCATTCGACTCAACAGGCAGAGCCTGTCGAAGACCTTAAAGTCAAACAGCAAAGCGATGTCCCTGTTGTTGAAGAAGTGATTGCTGAGCAAGTTGTCGCAGAAAAAACAGTCGCAGAAAAAATGAATGAACAAGGTATGCCTGATCTTAAAGAGCGTGATGCGAATGTAAAACTTTCACCTGAAGGTATGCCACAAAATGTGGGTATTCCTAAACCTGCACCGATTCCTGCAGACGTGGATTTAAATGCAAAACCAGTTCGTCATGAAGCATGTGAAGTGGATATCCCTGCAACGTGTGTAGAGCAAGAAAAAGAAACTCAAAAGAATGCAACGATTGGCTTGATGGCATTACTTGCAATTATCTTTATCGCAGTCATTGCGTGGTTTATTTTTAACTAAGCCTTGTTGGTAATTGTTGATAAGTGATTAAAGATCAGGGCATGCATTAGGCATGCCTTTTATCTATCTAATAAATGAAAAGTATTGGGGAAACAACATGTCGATAGCAAAACTGGATCAGCGTGAATTAATTTTATTTGATTTGGATGGAACATTGGTTGATTCGGCATTTGACCTGTATCGTGCAATGAATATGAGTCTGAGTGTACTTAAACTACCACGCGTCACAGAGCATCAAGTCAGAACATGGATAGGAAAAGGCACGTCTTTATTTTGTGAGAGTGTTTTAAAGTATTTAACAGGTCAAGTTGAGCCTCAGCAGCATCAATTGCTACTGGATACTTTTCTTGAAATTTACAATGCTGAACCTTGTGTGGATACTCAACCTTTTGATGGCATTGTTGAGTTTTTGGAATGGGGTGTGAAACATCAAAAAATCATGATCTGTGTGACCAATAAACCTGAAATACCGGCACGCAAGATTCTTGAAGTATTGAAGATGGATCATTATTTTGCAGATGTCATTGGTGGTGATCGCTTTGAAGTGCGAAAACCAGATCCTAAGCCACTTTTACACTGTGTTGAGGCTTTTCATTCAACACCTGCGCAAACGCTAATGATTGGTGATTCTAGCAATGATGTAGAAGCGGCACGCCGTGCGGGTATCGATTGTATTGTGGTGAGCTATGGCTATAATCATGGTGAAGATATTCAATTGTGTCATCCACAACAAGTGGTTGATAACTTAAAAGCGTTACTGATTTAAGCGCATTGAGTAATCAAAAATGTTAGCTCTATAAACTAAAGTGATCAGTCAAACTCAAGTTAATCGCAAATAAAATTGAAAGGAAAATCTTGAGATTTTATTTTAAAAACAATGTGAGAAAGGGAAGAGGGATGGAAAGTAAAAGTACTTTTCGATGGCGTTACTAAGTTTGACATTATTTTATTCAACTTAGATCAATCGAAAACTTAAGAGATATTCCTCATGACCACTCAAAGTCAGTTCCAACAATTAGAATCACAAGGCTATAACCTTATTCCTGTCTATCGTCAGCGTCTGGCGGATACCGATACACCTTTATCTGTATTTGCCCGGTTGAAAGACCATCAACAAGCCTATTTATTTGAATCTGTAGAAGGGGGCGAGAACTGGGCGCGCTATTCGATTATTGGCTTGGGTGAATCAACTGTTTTTTCATGTAATGAAGGGCAACTCACGATTCAGCAAGCGAATGGTTCTATACAAACACAAGCGTGTAGTGATCCTTTTCAATATATTCGTGATTTTCAGTCGCAGTTTAGAGTACCGAGTCAAAAAGAACTGCCAGACTTACCGAGCTTTACCGGGGGGCTCGTAGGTTACTTGGGGTATGACTCAGTTCGATATATCGAACCACGTTTGAAAAACATCCCTCAAGCTGATCCTGTTGGTATTCCTGATTTATGGTTGATGCTCTCTAAAACAGTGATTGTGTTTGATAACCTCAAAGATACGCTATTTATTATTGTGCATGCAGACACACAAGATGCAGATGCATTTAATCAGGCGCAGGCAAAGCTAGATCATATAGAGGCTTTACTGGCGACACCTATGAGTTTACAAGCCAAGAAGCACAGTGCACCACATTTTGAATCGCTGACAGGTAAAGAGAAATATCTAGAATCGATTGAGATTGTAAAGGAATACATTCGTGCAGGGGATGTGATGCAAGTTGTGCCTGGGCATCGCATGGTTTCAGATTTTGATGGTGATCCACTACAAGTTTATCGGGCGCTAAGACATCTCAATCCTTCTCCATATCTATTCTTAGTGCAGGGCAGAACACTGGGTGATAACAAAGCATTCCATATCGTGGGTTCGTCTCCTGAGATTTTATCCCGCTTAGAAAATGGCATTGCAACTGTACGTCCATTGGCGGGAACGCGGCCACGTGGCAAAACCAAAGAGGAAGATTTAGCTTTAGAGCAAGATCTATTGTCTGATGAAAAAGAAATCGCAGAACATTTAATGTTGATCGATTTAGGCCGAAATGACGTCGGTCGTATCTCTAAAATTGGAAAAGTGCAAGTGACTGATCGAATGGTGATCGAACGCTATTCGCATGTCATGCACATTGTTTCGAATGTACAGGGTGAGGTTAGAGATGACGTCGATGCTTTGGATGTTTTTAAAGCCACTTTCCCAGCAGGAACACTTTCGGGTGCACCAAAAATCCGTGCCATGGAAATTATTGATGAAGTTGAGCCAGTAAAACGTGGAATTTTTGGTGGAGCGGTTGGTTATTTAGGCTGGCATGGTGAAATGGACATGTCGATTGCGATTCGCACCTGTGTGATTCGTGAAAATAAGGTCTATGTTCAGGCTGGAGCAGGGTTGGTTGCAGACTCAAATCCTGAATCAGAATGGAATGAAACCCAAATAAAAGCTCGCGCAGTGATCAAAGCGGTTGAATTATCATCAAACGGATTGATTTTGTGAGTTTTTAGCGTTTTTTTTGAAAAAAACACTTGCACGGATTTCAAGTTTTGCTAAACTGCACACCGTTCCGATACGAAACGTATCAAACACTAAGAAGCGCCGGCATAGCTCAGTTGGTAGAGCAACTGACTTGTAATCAGTAGGTCCACAGTTCGAATCCGTGTGCCGGCACCATCTTAGAGGGTTTGAGAAATCGAGTAAAAGAGCGACACTGAAAGTAAGTGTAAAAATGGTGAGGTTCCCGAGCGGTCAAAGGGGGCGGACTGTAACTCCGCTACGAAAGTTTCGAAGGTTCGAATCCTTCCCTCACCACCAATTTTTAAGACTTCAATAAGTGGATGTACCAACATCGTGCGGGAGTAGCTCAGTTGGTAGAGCGGCAGCCTTCCAAGCTGCATGTCGCGAGTTCGACCCTCGTCTCCCGCTCCATTGAAGCGAAAATTTGCTCTTATAGCTCAGTGGTAGAGCACTCCCTTGGTAAGGGAGAGGTCTCGAGTTCAAATCTCGATAAGAGCTCCAGATTACAGTTTAGTGATTTTTATCACAAAGTTAAATAAAGCAGGCTATTTAGTCTGCTTTTTAAGTATTCAGGGTGTCTATTTTTTAGTCGATTTTAGCAATCTTAGAGTTGTGTCGACGTAAACGAGGAAAATCTCATGGCTAAGGCTAAGTTTGAACGTAATAAGCCACACGTTAACGTGGGCACAATTGGTCACGTCGACCATGGTAAAACAACTTTAACAGCTGCAATTGCAACTGTTTGTGCAAAAACTTTTGGTGGCGAAGCGAAAGACTACGCTGCAATTGACTCTGCACCTGAAGAAAAAGCACGTGGTATTACGATTAATACTTCACACGTTGAGTATGACTCAGTTATTCGTCACTACGCACACGTAGACTGCCCAGGTCACGCCGATTATGTTAAAAACATGATTACTGGTGCTGCTCAGATGGATGGTGCGATCCTTGTATGTGCTGCGACTGATGGTCCAATGCCACAAACTCGTGAACACATCCTTCTTTCTCGTCAGGTAGGTGTACCTTACATCGTTGTATTCTTAAACAAATGCGACCTTGTTGATGATGAAGAGCTTCTTGAACTCGTTGAAATGGAAGTTCGTGAACTTCTTTCTACTTATGACTTCCCAGGTGATGATACTCCAATCATCCGTGGTTCTGCTCTTCTTGCACTTAACGGTGACCAAGGTCAATACGGCGAGCCAGCTGTTGTTGCTCTTGTTGAAGCGCTTGACTCTTACATTCCAGAGCCAGAACGTGCAATCGATAAAGCATTCCTTATGCCAATCGAAGACGTATTCTCAATCTCAGGTCGTGGTACAGTAGTGACTGGCCGTGTTGAGTCTGGTATCGTTAAAGTAGGCGAGTCTGTTGAAATCGTTGGTATCCGTGATACACAAGTAACGACAGTTACTGGTGTTGAAATGTTCCGTAAATTGCTTGACGAAGGTCGTGCTGGCGAGAACTGTGGTGTACTTCTACGTGGTACTAAACGTGAAGACGTTCAACGTGGTCAAGTATTGACTAAACCAGGTGCGATCAAACCGCACACTAAATTCGATGCAGAAGTATACGTACTTTCTAAAGAAGAAGGTGGTCGTCATACTCCATTCCTTAACGGTTACCGTCCACAGTTCTACTTCCGTACAACTGACGTAACTGGCGCGATCTCTCTTCAAGAAGGCGTTGAAATGGTTATGCCTGGTGACAACGTAGAAATGTCAGTAGAACTAATCCACCCAATCGCAATGGACCCAGGTCTACGTTTTGCGATCCGTGAAGGTGGTCGTAC
>NZ_JCAKMY010000053.1:0-11041 GCF_059515845.1 Acinetobacter sp. CY79 | reverse complement strand
GTAAACATCCGCTGAACCCCATTGCTATGTTTTAACGGGGTTCAGGTTTCCAGCGGTGTGGCAGTAATTCTTCTATTTGAGTCACTTTATGTGTCGGCAACCTTTTCAGCACATCACTTAAATAGGCATACGGATCCAGCCCATTCAGTTTTGCTGACTGGATTAAAGTCATGATATTTGCCGCTCGCTGACCACTGCGCAGCGAACCTGCAAATAACCAGTTCTTACGCCCCAAAGCCCAAGGCCGCATTTGATTCTCTGCCCAATTATTGCAAATAGGTAGATTGCCATCATCCAGATAACGGCTTAAGGCTTCCCAACGTTTTAGGCTGTAATTGATGGCTTTAGCAGTTGCAGAGCTTAAGGGTACTGCAAGTTGATGTTGTGTCAGCCATTCATACAGTTGCTGCATAACAGCTTGACTATACTGTTGCCGGTACTTATAGCGTTGTTCTGCTGTACCGTCGGTATTTTTTCTTATTTCAGCCTCTATCGCATAGAGCTTCTGAATCAAGAACAAAGCCTGTTCTGCAATCTGACTTTTTCCAGTCACATGCAACTCATGGAATTTACGACGTGCATGCGCCATGCAGCCCACCTCAATGACCTGACCTGATCTAAAGCGTGCTTTGTAGCCACTGTAATCATCACAGACCAGATGACCCTGCCAGCCTTTCAGGAACTCTTCAGCATGCTGACCTGAACGGCTATCCTGAAAGTCATAAATCACGGCTTGAATTGGATTATATTGAGTTGTTGCATAAGCCCAGACATAACCTTTCTTCGGTTTTTTATCTTTATCATCCATCCGCATGATGGTGACAGGTGTTTCATCTGCATGAATCACCGCTTGCTGTAGGATCACCTTCCTTAATGCATCGGTTAGGCCTTCTAACTCTACACCACAGCGACCTATCCAGTCAGATAAGGTTGATCTGGACAGATCAACACCTGCGCGTAGAAAGATTTGACGTTGACGGTACAGTGGTAAATGATCGGCATATTTAGACACCAGTACATGGCTAAGCAGTTCAGGTGCAGCGATTCCTTTCTCAATCACATAGGCCGGCATTGCTTGTTGGGTCAGTGTGTCACATTGATCACACACCCATTTGCCACGCACATGCTGTTCCTTATAGAACTGTGCCGGTCTGAAATTCAGTTTTTCACTGATATCTTCGCCAATACGACGCAAGGTGCAGCCACAAGCACATTGGGTTGATGCAGGTTCATGCTCAATACGGAGGGTTGGCAGGTGATCTGGCAGTGGTCGACGTTTAGGTTTGTTGACTGGGGCTTTCTGCGCAGCTGCATTGGTTTTATCTGCATTCAGCCGTTCCAGTTCCAGATCAACCGCAGCAATATCTTCTTCGACCGCTTCGTCCCATAGATGGATTTGTTTTGCGCTTAGATGTTCGTTTTTACTGCCGAATTTATGCTGTTTAAATAGCGCAAGCTCATGCTCGTATTTTTGATTAAGAATGGAAAGATGTTGATTCGTGACTTCAAGATGTTGAACTTTGGCATCTAATTGTTGTTTATCTTCTGCGAGTTGTTGATGCTGCAGCGCCAACTGCCGGGTAAATTCCAGCAGTTGTTCATGGGTCAGTTGGCTTAAATCAGGCAGCGTATTCATGACCGCAGTATGGCTGAGATCATGAATATGTGTAAATAAAACGTTTGGAGAATAGCAGAATGGATGAGCTTGGTTTAGAGCATATTCACCACCTGCTGTAAGCCGATTCTCTGCCAGGGCAGACCCTGAATTAACGCCTGTAACTGTTCCGGGCTGATCGCCACGGTTTCACCCTGGTGAACCTGAGCCCAGTGAAATTTGCCCTGTTCCAACCGCCGGGCACACAGCCAGATGCCCAGTCCATCATGCACCAGTACTTTCATGCGATGGCCACGTTTATTACAGAACAGGTAGGCGCAGTGTGGTTTGATATAGCCAAATGCTCTCAGCACCTGAGCCATGGCAGTATCCATACCTGCACGCATATCCATCGGCTGGGTAGCAAGCCAGATTTCATCGATACGGATCATTTGATCAAGCCCTGAATTAAAGGCAGTAATTCCTTTGCCGATTCCACCGGCCAGTCGATCTCGATCATCTGATCCCGTGCGGAACCTTGTTCCTTATGCAATGGAATCCTGATATGAGCGACAGCATTCTTCTCTGGCACAGGTGGCGGAGGTGCTTCTTGTCTGACTGGAGTCGGGTGAAGAATGATGGGAAGAAAGTCGGTCTGTGGACTGGATGGGCTTTTTAATGCAGGGGGCATTGATCTGGACTGGCGAATCCATTTATGCAGCAGATTGGCATTGATCTGATGTTGCATTGCAACCTTAGCTACTGACGTATCTGGCTGCTGGCAAAGCTCGACCAGGTACTGTTTAAACTCAGCTGCGAAGATTCTGCGGGTTCTTTCTGTCGTTTGTTCAGTGTCTATAAAAGTGTCTAAGGCCATAAACATAATGTCCATTTAATAAATAATGGACACTATCGGGATATTGAGCAAATAAGAAAAGTGGGGTTCAGCGGACGCTTACAATTTGCATAGATATCTTTAAGTTCAAATATCCTATGCCTCACTCTAAGCCGTCATCAGATTAATCTAAGTTAAAAACCTATGCTTATGATCAACATGTATATTTTAAACCAAGGTGATTTTGAACAAATACATCGTCATAGCGTAGTGAAGTGAAGTGAAGTGAAGTGAAGTGACTATGCCAAAGAAGTTAGTGATACGCTAAACCTTAACTCTACGCGTAAATGATAAACTTCATTAATTAAAGAATATTGACCTTAGTCACTGAGAGAAATTTTCAGTTAAAGCTGAGTATATACAATGTCCAAAATTTGAACATGTTCAGCGCTTACACTGAATTTGACATTCAAATTTGCAAATAACATTCCATAGACTCTTGCTTCATCATGTTGATAGGCAGGACGCGGGTCAAATGATAGAACCGCTTCAAGTTCTGCAATATTTTGCAAACTGAGTTGCTTCATTTGTACGAGTAACTGTTGTTGTAAGATCGCTTCTTCAGACCATATCACTTCTTTACGAATTGGCTGTTGCTGTGCATAACCACTTTGAGCATCTATCACAGCATCAGAGTAGTGAATATAAGGCTTAATGTCTAAGATGGGCGTACCATCTAACAAATCACTCCCCGTAACATAGACACGTACAGATTTACCGACTTTTTTGACCTCTTTGAGCTGAACCACAGACAATCCCATCGGTGATGGTCGATACATACTACGTGTCGCAAACACCCCTATTTTCTGATTCCCACCCAAACGCGGTGGGCGAACTTGTGGTCTGAATTTATTTTCAGCATGCAGATTTTTATTCTCATGAAAATGCCAAATCAGCCAAAGATGACTGAACTCATCAATCCCTTCAAAAGCCAATAAATCGTTATAAGGCTCAACCATTTCGATGAAGGATTCCACTTGAACCAAATTCGGTTGCCTTGGAATTCCAAACTTTTCACGGTAAGGAGATCTCGTATACCCGATTATTGGCATTTTTACTTCAGTCATAATCACTTTTTCTGATAAGTTCAATTAAATATATTCAGTTTATCGAGAATGATTTTAGATTAGAATAGTAAGCTGTTCTAATTTGATAATTTATTGAGACCTTTAATGGCTGCTTTCAACGTCGAAAAGATTACTCACGTTCACCACTGGAATGACACGTTATTCAGTTTTAAAACGACTCGTGACACTGCGCTACGTTTTAAAAATGGTCAATTTGTGATGATTGGTCTTGAAGTCAATGGTAAGCCTTTAATGCGCGCGTATTCCATCGCTAGCGCGAACTATGAAGAAGAACTTGAATTCTTCTCAATTAAAGTTCCAGATGGTCCTTTAACATCGATCTTACAAAAAGTAAAAGTAGGCGACGAGATTTTAGTTTCTAAGAAACCAACAGGTACTTTGGTTCTAGACGATTTAAATCCTGGTAAAAACTTGTATCTTCTTTCTTCAGGTACGGGTCTTGCACCGTTCCTTTCTACGATTCGTGATCCTGAAACGTATGAACGCTTTGAAAAAATTATTGTAGTTCACGGGACGCGTTTTGTCTCTGAGTTGGCGTATCAAGACTTAATCGAAAATGAAATTCCAAATCACGAATTCTTCAGTGAGTTAGGCGCTAAAGAAAAACTAGTATATTACCCAACCGTGACTCGTGAAGATTTCCACACTCAAGGTCGTGTAACAACAGCGATTGAATCTGGTGATTTGTTCGAGAAGATTGGTCTTCCACGTTTCAACCCTGAAACTGACCGCGCAATGCTTTGTGGTTCACCTGCATTCCTTGACGATGTTGCTGCATTACTTGATCAACACGGTCTGAAAGAATCTCCAAAAATGGGCGTTCTAGGCGATTACGTGATTGAACGTGCATTCGTTGAAAAATAAGATTTAATTTATTAAAAAAACCGAGCTTATTAGCTCGGTTTTTTTATCTTGTACATATTCTCGATAAATTTTCAATTTCAGTATCAAAAAGAATTAAATTTAAAATCATTTCAGTTGGAGTTAATTTTTTGATTACAAACTCCATAGCATCAGGGTCAGCAAGGGCAGTTTGAATATTAAGTTTTTCATTCAAAGATGGATTATCCGTTTCAAAGGTATTTAGTTGATTTTCTTCAATTGACAATATTGAACCTTTAATAATCCATTGCGCAGTTGAAACAGCCGTAAAGTTAGCTACTTCTGAATCTTTTTTGAAAATAATTTTTGAACTCTCAGAATATTCACGGTTTTCTGAGAATATACTCTCCATAAATGTTTGAGTATCATAACCCATATAGTCCATACTCTCGGTGCATTTCCAATTACCTGTTATTTTAGCTGGTGTAATTTGTTCAGAATCAGCAAATGTAGACAATGAAATACAGCATCCAAGCAAAATATAAATGAAACGACTTTTTCTTTTTACTTTAAACATAAAATCTCAATTTTTTATAAATTATTTTGAACTTAGAGTTTATTTTAATTTAACACTTAATCCAATAAAAAACCGAGCAATCATGCTCGGTTTTATAAAAACATCAATTAAGATTAACGAGTACGACCTTCTTGATTTGCAGAACCTGAACAGCCTGCGCCACCACCAATCACGAAACCACGTTCAGCTTTACATGAACCAATCATTTTTCCATGTGAATCATAGGTTGTAACTGTCGATGCGCAACCAGTTAAAATAATAGCTGTTAATACTGTGAATAAAGCTGAAATTTTCATATTTTCCCCTAATAAATAAAAACTAACGAATCGAAATCAAAGATGCATCTGGTGGTGTTTCAAGTAGCCCTGTCGCACTATTCACTACGTTATAATCAACTTGAACACCATTGCTATGACCATGACACGTTGCTGTTGCAGTCGAGAATAAACCCCGTGTCGCTTTACACGAACCCACAACTTGACCAGAAGCATCATAGGTTACTGCGATAGAGGAACATCCCGATAAAATAATTACCGCCCCCACAGATAAAATTTTAAATAATTTCATCAAACACCCAATAATTTAAAAAATAAAATCTTTTAAAATCTTTAGCTTATTTTAAATTTTATTAAATTAAGTGCATAATGTACATCATCCTAAAGGATAGTCTTCCCATAATAATTATTATTTAGATTCACCACATGTTTGCTCAACATTTTGCTTTGCACGCTCAGATTGTCTCTCTTTCAATGATTGTTTAATCACCTGATATCCGCCCGTTAAACCTAAAACGGCCATAATCGTTGCAACAATTAAATCAGGTAACATACTGCCTGTGCCAAATACACCAATGGCAGCACAAATCACAGCAATATTCCCTATGGCATCATTACGACTACACAGCCATACAGACTTCATGTTTGAATCACCATCTCTAAAAGCATAGAGAAAAAATGCACACACGACATTTGCCACTAAAGCTAAGACACCAATTGCACCCATCGTAATCGCTTCAGGTGGAATACCAAGACTATATGCATAAATGACTTTAGCAATGACGACTAAACCAAATGTCGCCATCACAATACCTTTTATTAAAGCTACAGTTGCACGCCAATATAAACTTGCCCCTAAAACGGCAAGTGAAACCCCATAGTTCACAGCATCGCCGAAAAAGTCTAAAGCATCTGCCCAAAGTGCTGAAGAGTGTGCATATGCTCCACCAATCATCTCCACAAAGAACATGGCAACGTTGATCCACAAGGCAATCCAAAGTGCAGTTCTAAATCGACTATTTGGCTTTTGAGGTGCAGGTTCGTGACTACAAGTACATGCCATAATTGACCTCTTTTAAAATGATCTTGCTTGTATTAGTCTTATTCAAAACTATGGATTAAGTCCAAGGTCAATCACTCATGAAAAAATATTTTTTGATTAACGAATTCGCTAATTTAAGTGGCTTGAGTACCGACACTATTCGATTTTACGAAAAACGGAAATTAATCCAACCGAGCTTTCGTGGAGATAACAATTACCGTTACTATGATGAAAATATGCTCAAACGAATTGTTTTTATTAAACGATGTCGAGCTTTGGATTTAAGCTTAAATGAGATCGAAAGATTGATCGAACTTGAACAAAATCCTCAACAAAGCTGTCATGAAGTGAATCATATGATTGATCTACATATCCAGCAAACTACTGAAAAAATTAAGGAATTAAATAATTTCAAATCTCAACTAGAGTCACTACGCGCTTCATGTAATCAATCCACTCAAATTATGGACTGTGAAATTTTAAAGCGACTTGAAGCTTAAAAATCATGCGAATACCGACTAATTTACTAGGTTGAATCATTTTTTTTGTTCCCTACAATAAAGCCATAAATTTTCTAAGCCTTTACTGAAATGACTATTTCACATGTCACTGAGCTTCTCTCTCCTGCTGGTTCGCTTAAAAATATGCGCTATGCCTTTGCCTATGGTGCAGATGCCGTGTACGCAGGACAACCGCGTTATAGCTTACGTGTTCGCAACAATGAATTTGATCATGACAACTTAGCGATTGGCATTCAGGAAGCACATGATTTAGGTAAAAAATTCTATGTGGTGGTCAACATTCAACCGCATAACTCGAAACTCAAAAATTTCATTCGAGACTTAAAACCCGTTGTTGCCATGCAACCCGATGCGCTCATCATGTCAGATCCAGGTCTGATTATGATGGTGCGTGAACATTTCCCGCAGATGGACATTCACCTTTCAGTTCAAGCCAATGCGGTGAATTGGGCAACCGTTAAATTTTGGAAAAACATGGGACTGACGCGTGTCATCTTGTCTCGTGAACTCTCCATTGATGAAATTGAAGAAATTAAAAACCAAGTTCCAGACATGGAAATCGAAGTGTTTGTGCACGGCGCACTGTGCATGGCGTATTCAGGTCGTTGCATGCTTTCAGGCTACATGAATAAACGTGATGCCAACCAAGGTGCTTGCACCAATGCATGCCGTTGGGAATACAAAGTTTTAGATGCAAAAGAAGATGAAACGGGTGATGTGATTCCTGTTCACAATATTGAATCAAACTGTTGCTCAAAAGATGCAGATGAAATGCACATGCAACAACAGCATCAATTTGATCAGCCTGTCTTATTACAACGCAATCAAGAAGATATGTTTGCCGCTGAAGAAGATGAGCACGGTACATATTTTATGAACTCAAAAGATTTACGTGCTGTACAGCATGTGGATCGTTTAACGAAAGCGGGTGTGCATTCGCTTAAAATTGAAGGTCGTACAAAATCATATTTCTATTGTGCCCGTACTGCACAAATTTACCGCAAAGCGATAGATGATGCTTTAGCAGGAAAAAGTTTTGATCCAGCGCTGATGACTCAGTTAGAGGGTTTAGCAAACCGTGGTTATACCGAAGGTTTCTTACGTCGCCATGTTCATAGCGAGTATCAAAACTATGAACACGGCTCCTCAAGTTTTGATCATCAAATTTTCTGTGGTGAAGTGTTAGAACGTCATGGTAATTACATCAAAATTGATGTGAAAAACCGCTTTGTGGTCGGTGATTCTTTAGAGCTCATGACGACTTCGGGAAATATTACGTTCACATTAACTGAGATCAAAGACAAAAAAGGCAATCTGATTGAAGATGCCAAAGGTTCAGGACATATTGTTGAAATTCCTGTTCCCGCTGATGTTGATATGAATTTCGCCTTGCTTATTCGTAACTTACCAAATTCTACTGCTGATATTTCAGCGTCATCTTTGGCTTATCAAGCGGTTTAGGATTAAAAAATGGCTTTGCTCATTACTGACAAATGCATTAACTGCGACATGTGTGTCGCTGAATGTCCCAACCAAGCTATTTTTGAAGGCGAAAAAGTCTATGAAATTGATGTAAATCGTTGCACTGAATGCGTAGGATTTTACGAGCACCAAACTTGTGTGGATGTTTGTCCAATTGAGTGCATTATTCCACATCCCGAATATGTCGAAACGAAAGTTCAGTTATTGGAAAAGTTTAAATCATTAAGTTTGTTTGGTTCGTAGGCTATTTGCATGTATAAAACCTTTATTTGATTAAATAGCTATCACTTAAAGAGATTTATATTTAATTTTAGGAAATGCGGTATGGTCATTGCATTAAAGCATGTGCATGAAATAGGAAAGGTTTTGACTGTAATCACTTAATAACATCCTGAGGGAAAGTAGAAGAAAAGTGAAAACTAAAATTGATCATGATGAACATGAACAATAACGCAGTCAAAACCAGTTAAACAATAATAACTGGAATAAGAATAATGATGAAAGAGGAAAGAAAAATGAAAGTGCGTGGGGACACTTTCATTTATAACGATAATAAGAATAGGAACTGGGATACAGCGACCCAAGTTCCTAAAACATGAAAAAGAAAAATCAATAAAAGCTTAGAAAAAGGTCAGCGTACGTGGGGATACGCTGACCTTTTCTTTATCCATTCTTTGACTCGCCTATTTTGATCCAAACAAGTATCAATACTTAGACTTAGATCTAATCGCTGATGAACAAATTCGATTAATGTCTCATCTTGGCTGCATTGACAGCTGGAGAAATTTCAAAATAAGCTAATGCTTGAGCAGTATTGCCCTCTGTTTCAGGATGATAACTTGGCGACACCCATCTTAAAACCGACTTTGCTAAAAAGGTAAATGTCGGAACATTTCCAGTTTTACGCCCTGTACGCTGTAATTCCCAAAGTATTTTGAATATATTGGCTTTTGCAAGTTTCTGCATGTCTTCCAAGCTGTCTTGTTGAGCGAGACTTCTCACGATATCCACCATTAAATAGATGAACATCGGAAATACGCCAGCCATCAACACTTGTCGAGAAATATAGAAACCGAGTTTGTTTTGGAGCAAATGATGAAATAAGTCAAACGCGACATTTCGATGTTCAACTTCTTCAGCTAAATGCCATCGAAACAAATCACTCATTTCTGGATCAGCATTATGCTTATCCCAATTACCACTTTCATCTAAAGTCCATTGACCAATAATCCCCGTAAAATGCTCAATGGCAGCAATAATCCCTACACGTGCGATCAACCAATGTGATTCAACCCATTTATAATTAAATATGGACAGATCAAATGGACGATCAGCAAGAAGTTGACCAAAAATAGTTTCAGCAGTTTTTAACCCTTTTTCTAAATCATAGTCATTCGCTTGCATAAACTTTTGACCCACAATATGCGCGCGTGCATGAATGGCCTCTTGACGAATAAAAGCACGAACGTCTTCTGCTAACTTTGGATCAGTGATTGAACTCAACGCTTTATTGAACACACGGCAAAACCAGAATTCACCTGCCGGTAAAAGCAAATTTATCGCATTATAAGTGTGCGATGAAAATGGATCGTTCGGAATCCAATGTATTGAAGATTGATCAAAGTTAAAATCAACAGCACGCGGGGTGATTTTAATTGCAGGAGTATTCAAGCCATTCTCTCATTATCTTTATTTTAGATTTATATGGCTTTGTTGCACAAACCTAGCATGTAAGGCTTATTCAGCAATATAATTTCAAAATGAATAAACCTGCAGCTAAAATCTACCATACAACCAATTGGTCATCCTATAATCGAGCCTTAATTAATCGAGGCAATATTTCCATTTGGTTTGATCCAAAGACTCAGTGGTATGCACAATCACAAGGCAAGCAAGGTCGAAATCAAACCTATTCCGATACAGCGATTCAATGCTGCTTAATGATCAAATCTCTATTTCGACTCTCTTTACGCATGGTTACAGGTTTTGTTCAAAGCCTGATTAAGCTTTGTGGATTAGATTGGACAGCTCCGGATTATTCCACCCTTTGTCGTAGACAGAAGCATATTGATATTGCGATTAGCTATCAAAAAAGTAGTAATGGGCTGCATCTACTTGTAGATTCTACTGGCTTGAAGTTTCTTGGTGAAGGTGAATGGAAATGCAAGAAACATGGGTCTGAATATCGTCGCCAATGGCGTAAGCTTCACATTGCTATAGATGCTAAAACCCTGCAAATACGTGCAGTACAACTCACCACAAATGATGTCAGTGATTCTCAAGTATTTGAAGATTTACTTGCTCAAATTCCCTTGGATGAACAAATTGATTCTGTTTATACAGATGGTGCTTATGACACAAAGCACTGCCGACAACTCATTTTAGATCGAGATGCATATGCGGTCATTCCACCGAGAAAGAATGCAAAACCTTGGAAAGATCAACAAGCGAGGTCTATAGAACGCAATGAGTTATTGAAAACAGTCAAACGGCTAGGAAGATCGCTTTGGAAAAAGTGGTCTGGTTATCATTGTCGAAGTTTGGTGGAAACCAAGATGCATTGCATCAAATTATTAGGCGATAAATTAACATCAAGAAGTTTCCCTAGTCAGGTGAATGAGATTCATGCACGCATAGCGGTCTTGAATAAATTCACAGAATTAGGTCGCCCTCATACCCAAGTTGTCTCTTAAATTTAACTCAATTAGGGTAGCTCTGCCTTTCAAACCTTTGTGCAACAAAGCC
>NZ_JCAKMY010000052.1:0-11800 GCF_059515845.1 Acinetobacter sp. CY79 | reverse complement strand
ACAGTTCACACGTTTTGGATTTATGCTGTGATTCTTTATAAAACTGCATGACTTTTTCGCGTAAATCGACAGAATATGTTTTTGGCATGATCCTAAATCTTAGTGTTTTTTCTATTGTAGCTCATATTGGATTTTTAGCTATAGAAACATGATGGAGTACTTTTTAGTTATGTAAAGAGATATGAATAGAATTTAGTCTTATATAATAACGTATTGATTTTTATATAATGGATAAAATTCATACAGGGTTCCAATAATGGAACAACTTAATTCTTCAGATTTAAAAGCAATATTACATTCGAAACGTGCCAATCTTTATTATTTAGAACATTGCCGTGTTATGCAAAAAGATGGTCGTGTTCTATATTTGACTGAAGCCAAAAATGAAAATCAGTATTGGAATATCCCAATCGCTAATACCACAGTCATTATGCTCGGCACCGGCACATCAATTACCCAAGCAGCCATGCGAATGCTTGCGAGTGCGGGTGTATTGGTCGGTTTTACCGGTGGCGGTGGAACGCCTTTATTTATGGGCTGTGAAATTGAATGGATGACCCCACAAAGTGAATATCGCCCAACTGAATATATGCAGGGTTGGATGCAATTTTGGTTTGATGATGCTAAACGCCTAGAAGTGGCAAAACAATTTCAGTTAGCACGCATTGAGTTTATTCAAAAAATTTGGTCTAAAGACCGAGATTTAAAAGAATATGGTTTTCATGTTGATGATCTTGATATTCAACAGGCACTGAATAGTTATAGCTTGAAAATTCCACAGCAAAGCAAAGTAGGTGATCTGTTACTTGCTGAAGCGGCAACGACAAAACAGCTGTATAAGATTGCAGCCACACGTACAGGTTTAAAAGATTTTAGCCGTAATCCTGAACAAGGTGATTTAGCCAATGACTTTTTAAATCATGGGAATTATTTGGCCTACGGTTTAGCAGCAACTACACTTTGGGTGCTCGGTATTCCACATGGTTTTGCAGTGATGCATGGTAAAACTCGCCGTGGAGCCTTGGTCTTTGATATCGCAGATTTAATTAAAGATGCTGTGGTACTGCCTTACGCTTTTATTTGTGCCAAAGAAAAAATGACTGAACAAGAGTTTCGACAGCAGATTTTGCAAAAATTTACGGAGCATAAATGTCTGGACTTTATGTTCGATCAAGTAAAGGCAAAAGCTTGTAAGAATCATGATGCCGATGGAGAGTTATCATGATTGTGACCTTTATCAGCCAATGTGAGAAAAAAGCGATTCCACGCACCCGCCGTGTTTTGGATGCCTTTGCAGATCGAATTGGCGATAACACATGGCAAACCGTGATTACAGAGGATGGTTTAATCGCTGTTAAAAAATTACTGCGTAAAACTGTGACCAAAAGTACCGCAGTCAGTTGTCATTGGGTACGGGGTAGAAGACGCAGTGAGTTGATGTGGATTGTGGGGAATCGGAATAAGTTTAATAGCGAGGGTGTTGTACCAGTTAATACAACACAGAAAAAGTTAGATCAAAACAAATGGGAAAATGATTGGCATTATTTACCTCTAATAAAAACATTAGTGGCTATTTCAGCCCTATTACATGATTGGGGAAAAGCCACAGTTTTATTTCAAGAGAAACTGCAACCAAAGAATAAACAGAGTGTAAAGGGAGATCCATTACGGCATGAGTGGATATCCTGTTTATTGCTCAATGCTTTAGTTCATTCTTCAGACAATCCAAAAACTGATGAGGCATGGCTGGGTTTGCTCATCAATAAAGCATGGAATGAAGAGACGCTTAAAACGACGGTTGCAAAAAATTTAGATCAAAGCAAAGCTTTAGATGATTTGCCCCCTTTAGCGCAGTTAGTAGCATGGTTGATTGTGTCCCATCATCGTTTACCGAATTTAAAAGATGATGCTGAATTAAAGTCATTCACAGACGAACCTGCTGAAACATTAGAAGATTTATTTTATTTTATTCAGGCAGATTGGGGCTATCAAAATAAATTTGATGAAAAAGAATATCAGCAACGCCTAAAACAGTGTTTTGAATTTCCACAAGGTTTATTAAGCCAATCTCAAACATGGACAAAAGAGATTCAAAAGTGGTCTGCACGTTTATCACAAGAGAAAGAAAATATTGCACAAGTATTAGCAGATGGCAGTTGGCGTGTGGTTTTACATCATGCACGTTTATGTTTGATGTTGGGCGATCATTATTATTCATCATGTAATGCAGATCCAACGTGGAAAACATCACTGAGTTTGATTGCCAATACAGATCATAAAACCAAACAACCGAAGCAATATTTAGATGAGCATTTGGTACATGTCAGTAAAAATGCCATGCGTGTTGCACAGTCTTTAAGTCGTTTGGCTGATGAAATGGAGCCTGCGTATGATATTCAAAAGCTGAAAAAGAAAAGTCCACAAGGCTTTGAATGGCAAGATAATGCCGTTAAAGAGATCAAACAATTTCGACAAAAGCAGGACGATGACATCGAGCAGGGATGGTTTATTGTCAATATGGCGAGTACAGGCAAAGGTAAAACCATTGCTAATGCCAAAATTATGCAAGCTCTATCTAAAGATGGGCAATCTCTGCGTTATGTGTTGGCATTAGGTCTACGGACTTTAACGTTACAAACAGGAGATTCATATCGTAAAGATATTGGTTTGACTAATGATGAACTTGCCGTCTTGATTGGTTCTAAAGCTGTACAAGAATTACATCAGCAACAGCATAAAAAACAGAATGATCAAGATGAAAATCTATTGGATGAAATCGGTTCGGAATCTTTAGAACAGCTTTTAGAGAATGAACTTGATTATGCAGAAATGCCTCAAGCTGATTTTATGAATGTTTTATTTCCACAAGCTCAGGCAGAACGTAATAAGGCCTTTTTATATAAGCCGGTTTTAGCCTGTACGATTGATCACATCATGTCGGCAACAGAAACCAAACGTGGTGGGAAATATATTTTACCAAGCTTACGTCTATCTTCTTCAGATTTAGTGATTGACGAAGTAGATGATTTTAATGGACAGGATTTAATTGCGATTGCTCGTTTAATTCATCTTACTGCGATGTTGGGTCGTAAAGTGATGATCTCATCGGCAACTATTCCACCAGCGTTGGCAGAAGGTTTTTTCAATGTATATCAGCAAGGATGGCAATTATATTGTGCTTTTAAAAAGTTAAAACAAGTACAAGCAGTCGGCATATGGGTAGATGAGTTTAAGTCACAAACACAATGCATTGATTTAACATCAAATAACATTATTCAGCAGTATAAACATGGGCATGATGCATTTGTTGAAATTCGAGCCAAATCTTTAGCAGAGCAAGTAATAAAACATAAAGCTTATATCATTGAATGTCATGATTTGGTGGCACAAAAAGAACAGAAGCAACTGGATGCAAGTCTTCAACAGCAGTATTTTGATCGTATTCGTCAGCATATAGAAAAATTGCATCATCACCATTATACAGTTGATGCCAAAACAGGAAAAAAAGTGTCTTTTGGGGTGGTACGCGTTGCCAATATTCCACCTTGTGTTGCACTCACACAATTTTTACTCAATGCTGAATGGTCAGAAAAAATTGCTCCACGTGCGATGGCGTATCACAGTCGGCAGATTTTATTGATACGTAGTGAGCAAGAGCGCCATTTAGATGCTGTACTCAAGCGTAAAGAAAAACAACATGAACAGCCTATTGCATTTTCAAATGAAGTTATTCGTGAGCATTTGGATAGTACTGATAGCGAACATGTGATTTTTATTCTCGTGGCAACGCCTGTGGAAGAAGTAGGGCGTGATCACGATTTTGATTGGGCAATTGTTGAGCCATCTTCTTATCGTTCGATTATTCAATTGGCAGGGCGGGTTTTACGCCATCGCAGATTAGAAAAAGATATAGCACAGCCGAATATTGGTTTGTTGCAATACAATTTAAAAGGGCTTCATGGTGCGAAAATAGCTTTTGAAAAACCTGGTTTTGAAATCAATAATGATAAGTTTAAATTAAAGACTAAAAATTTATCCGACTTAATTGATTTACCAGAAGATGCTGAAATTAATGCTATACCACGTATTCAAGCCAGCACACCTTCAAAAGCCACCGAAAAATTGGCTGATTTAGAGCATGCTGTATTAGCGCATAGTCTCACCAATTATATGCAGGTTGGAGCAAAGCCTTTAAATGCTTGGTTGACACAGTATTGGTTTTTAACAGCATTACCACAGCGCTTTACTCCTTTTAGGCAAAGCTCCCCGAATATTCAGCTTTTTGCAGTATGGAAAGATCATAAGTTTGTATTTTCTGAGAAAGATGATTTTGGGCGATATGTTGATCGAAATGGTTTTTACAAAATTCTATATCCTGAACTGACTGATTTAGAACAGGAACGTTTATGGCTTAATCGAAACTATGGCGACATATTGTGTCGTATTGCTGTTGAGAAAGTTTCAGAAAATCAGCATATTGAAGATGAAATAGAAAAACTATCAAAACGTTATGGGGAAATTATGTTGCCACAATATGTTGAGAATAAAACACTGATGTACTCAGACCAATTTGGCTTAGTGGTTCAACATTCAAAATAAAAGGGGGATATATGCAAGAGATTATCGTTAGTTACTTAGAAGCACGAAAGGAAGATTTTTTACAGGCAAAAATTAATTCTAAGCTACGTGGTAAAAAAAATGAATTCGATGAAGAAGCTCGATTGAAAGTACGTTTAGAAAATCAGGTAGAAGCTGATGCTAAATATAATTTAGATGTATGGTTAGATAATATTATTCGAAAAGTTAAGCCGAATGTGACAACACATCCTGCAAAATTTACCAATGCCAAAATTGACACAGATACGAGTCAAATTTTTTTAGGTCATTATGTAAATGATGGCTATATCAAAACTGGCAATGTTCATTTAAAAAATAAAGTAGATGTATCAGGTAACTCAGCGACGAATACTATGGTTTATGAGTTGTATGATTTACTTGACCAAGATGTGAGTAATGATCAAAAACTAATTCATAAATTTGAAGAAAATAATGAATCATTAATTCAATTTTTTGAAAAAAATAAAGCTGATTTTGAATACATAAAAGCAAAGTGTTTAAAAGTTTATTATGGTGAAAAATCTACACCTGAAACGCATAGCTCAACTAGACAAGTGTATTTCCCAATAGGGGATAATGAATATCACTTATTGTCTGTTAAAACAGCATCAATGTTGATGTATGAAGTAAAAAATCGTATTGATGATATGAATATTTGGGTTGATGGACAACATGCTAGAAGTTTCAAAAAAGAGAATAAATTTTTAGAAGGTGGGTTTAGTGAAGTTCTTGAAATTACTGAAATTGGTTTCAGTAATGGTGATTTCATCAAAATGGGCAATTATAGTTTGTTAAATGTCAAGAATAAGGGCATTGCTTACTTACTTTCAAGCTGTCCGCCTATTTTAGAAAAACGCGCAACACGATTGCCAAGAACAGATTTTTTTGTGCAGTGTTTATATCGAAAAAATTATCAAGATAGTTTTGTGCAATTGCATAAATTTATGCAGTTAGATTTAAACAATATTGATATACGAACTGCAATTCGAAACATCCTTCAATTTGTGATTGATCAAGTCATATTACAGGGGCTAAGAATCCGAGAATCTTATCCTGAGGGGTGGTCACAACAAGACTACTATTCAGGTTTACCTAAATTGCAGCGTATTTGGCTTGATTCAATGTACGCAGAACGACGTGAAAATGATAGTGAATGGCGTCATGAATTAAGTGAAGACATCGCTCGTTGGATTTTGCGTAGTTATGAAAAAGTCATTAGTGAATCCGAAATGTTGGGAACCGCTGAAATCAATGATGTAAAACAGCGCGTTGAAGAATCATTGCAAAAAGCCAAGGAGTTTTTTTAATGCGCCATTTTTTACTGATTCCACATTTGAAAATTCATAATGCCAATGCAATGAGCAGCCCATATACGATTGGTTTTCCTGCCATGACAGCATGGCTTGGAGCGGTGCATGCTCTAGAGCGTAAACTCAAGCAACAGGGTTGTAATCTCAGCTTAAATAAAGTAGCCGTGAGTTGCCATGATTTTAACTTGCAAACCTATAAGGGAAAAAAGGATTTCGTTAAATCTTTAAAAGTTTATAGAAAAGCGTCAATTTTTGATGCTGACTATGGAAAAAAATATCCTAAAGACGTTTATAAATCCAAATATGATGCTCCTCTAACATCAGATGCTTTTAACGAGGAAGCACGTTGTCATCTAGAAGTATCTTTATTAGTTGAAATTGAAAGCTCATCTAAAAGACAGAGAGATCAACTTTTAGACCTTATTAACGGTATCGTAGCAAGTATGAAATTTGCGAGTGGTGATGTGCTGTCGGTGAAAGCATGCACAATCTTAAACTTTGACGATGATGAAGATCAAACACAGCAATTACCTCCGATTTTAAATAAGTTAATGCTTGGTCATGTAATTATCGAGCGTCGTGATTTAGTCATGCAAAGCATGCAAGAGGGTAAAGATGCTTTAGATAGTCTCTTGGATTATCTCAAAGTCACACATAGTTCAATCCAAGATGAAGATGGAAAAGTGGCTTGGACATCAAAACGTAAAGCACAAGGCTGGCTTATTCCTATTGCAGTGGGTTTTCAGGGAATTTCAGAACTTGGACAAGCAAAAAACCAACGTGATGCCAATACACCACATCGTTTTGGAGAAAGTGTGCTTACATTGGGTGAGTTTGTGATGCCATATCGGATTGAAAGTATTGATCAGTTGTTATGGCAATACCATGTTGATTTAGAAAATAACTTATATCTGTGTCAAAACCAAAATACACATTAATTTAGACTTTATAAAAGGAAAAATACTCATGGCTAAAAATGAAAAAGCTGTTGCAAGCGTTCTTGCATTTGAAAAAAAACTCGTTCCATCAGATGGTTATTTTTATGGAACAACATGGGAAAATCGTACAGAACAATCGGCTTTAAAGCTCATTGAAAAGTCAGTGCGTGGCACAATCTCAAATCGTTTAAAAGCTGCTGATGCTGATCCATTAAAATTAGATGCAAAAGTAGAAAATGCTAATCTTCAAATTGTTGATGCATGTGCATTAGCAGAGCATCAAGATACGTTAAAAGTGGCATTCACGTTAAAAGTTTTAGGAGGTATTGAACAACCATCAGCATGTAACAATGAAGCATTTCTAAATTCATATAAAGAAGTAGCGAAAAACTATATTCAAACTCATGGTTTTACTGAGCTTGCAAAACGTTATGCACTCAATATTGCGAATGCACGTTTTTTATGGCGTAACCGTGTTGGTGCAGAAAAAGTTGAAGTTGTAGTGACGGTGAATGAAGAAGAGGCTGTCACGTTTAATGCTTTTGATTATAAATTACATGATTTTGATAACGCAGATGCTAAGGTACAAAACTTGGCCAATCAAATTGCTCAAGCCCTTAAAGGAGAAATCCCTTATTTACTGATCAAAATTGAGGCTTATGCATTGGTAGGTAAAGCTCAGGAAGTATATCCAAGTGAAGAATTGGTCTTGGATAAAGGCAAAGGCGATAAAAGTAAGATTCTTTATCAAGTCAATGATGTCGCTGCAATGCATTCTCAAAAAGTGGGTAATGCACTGCGTACAATTGATACTTGGTATCCAGAATTTGATGAGAAAAGAACTGCTATTGCCATTGAACCTTATGGTGCAGTGACTAATTTAGGTAAAGCATATCGTACTCCAAAAGCTAAACAAGATTTCTTTAGCTTATTTGATAAATATGCTTTGGGCGAAAATCTGGAAAATGCAGAACAGGAACATTATGTCATGGCCGTACTTGTACGTGGTGGCGTATTTGGTCAAAGTTCTAAGGATTGATTATGAAGTTTTATCAGGAAATTACCTTGATTGGTCAGGCCGAAATTTCCCCTTATTTCATTTGGTCTAAACTTTATACTCAATTGCATTTAGCATTTGCTGAAATCAAAGATGCCAATGAAAAAGTAAATCTTGGTGTGTCTTTTCCTCAATATATTTTTGAAGAAAAATCGGAAAACCAAAAATCCAAAATCAATTTAGGGAAAAAATTACGTTTATTTGCGCAATCTGAATCAGATTTGAAAAAATTAGATCTCAGGAAATGGCTAGAGCGTTTAGAAGATTATGTGCATATAACATCTATTCGTGACGTACCAACAGAAGTTAAAGGCTACGTAATTTATAAGCGTAAGCAAGTAAAGACCAATGCACAGCGTTTGGCACGTCATCGTGTGAAACGTGGAGATATTGGTTTTGATGAAGCACTTGCTCGATATAGTAATGTCGTCACCACGACGAATTTACCTTATATTGAAATGGGAAGTTTAAGTACTTCAAAAGAGCAAGATAAAAAACGCTTTAAATTATTTATTGAAAAGCAATTCGCTGAAAAAACTGAAACTCATGTTTTTAGTACATATGGGCTAAGTTCGGTGTCATCTGTACCCGAGTTTTAACCCAATATTTTTTGACTCTTTAACAGCTTAATAAAATCAATGGGTTATGATAGTAGTCTAAAACTTGGGTCTTTTAGGAGACTTAAGGGTTAAACTACTGTTATAGCTTTATTTTTTGCTATAAAATTACTGTTCACTGCCATGTAGGCAGCTTAGAAAAAGGGCAAGGCGATACAGCACATTTTCACTTTGTTCACTGCCATGTAGGCAGCTTAGAAATGTGCGATCTACACGACGATTCCAACCACTGCGTTCACTGCCATGTAGGCAGCTTAGAAAAGGAGAAAGCTCCAAAAGGGTAGGCATGTAATGTTCACTGCCATGTAGGCAGCTTAGAAATGAATATCACGAATGCAACTGTGGCTTGAAAGGTTCACTGCCATGTAGGCAGCTTAGAAATTTAATCTCTCAACATATTGACTCAACGTACCGTTCACTGCCATGTAGGCAGCTTAGAAATAGTGTTTACTGCAATAGATGCAGTGTTGAAGGTTCACTGCCATGTAGGCAGCTTAGAAAGTTCATAGCTTCTGTATAACCATTCGTTAGTGGTTCACTGCCATGTAGGCAGCTTAGAAAATACTTACCAGGATTCAACCACTCATCCTCGTGTTCACTGCCATGTAGGCAGCTTAGAAATGACTATAAACATTACTTAGTGAGAAAGAAATGTTCACTGCCATGTAGGCAGCTTAGAAATTGTCCTTACAAAATTTGATTAATTTCGTAAACATCCGCTGAACCCCATTGCTATGTTTTAACGGGGTTCAGGTTTCCAGCGGTGTGGCAGTAATTCTTCTATTTGAGTCACTTTATGTGTCGGCAACCTTTTCAGCACATCACTTAAATAGGCATACGGATCCAGCCCATTCAGTTTTGCTGACTGGATTAAAGTCATGATATTTGCCGCTCGCTGACCACTGCGCAGCGAACCTGCAAATAACCAGTTCTTACGCCCCAAAGCCCAAGGCCGCATTTGATTCTCTGCCCAATTATTGCAAATAGGTAGATTGCCATCATCCAGATAACGGCTTAAGGCTTCCCAACGTTTTAGGCTGTAATTGATGGCTTTAGCAGTTGCAGAGCTTAAGGGTACTGCAAGTTGATGTTGTGTCAGCCATTCATACAGTTGCTGCATAACAGCTTGACTATACTGTTGCCGGTACTTATAGCGTTGTTCTGCTGTACCGTCGGTATTTTTTCTTATTTCAGCCTCTATCGCATAGAGCTTCTGAATCAAGAACAAAGCCTGTTCTGCAATCTGACTTTTTCCAGTCACATGCAACTCATGGAATTTACGACGTGCATGCGCCATGCAGCCCACCTCAATGACCTGACCTGATCTAAAGCGTGCTTTGTAGCCACTGTAATCATCACAGACCAGATGACCCTGCCAGCCTTTCAGGAACTCTTCAGCATGCTGACCTGAACGGCTATCCTGAAAGTCATAAATCACGGCTTGAATTGGATTATATTGAGTTGTTGCATAAGCCCAGACATAACCTTTCTTCGGTTTTTTATCTTTATCATCCATCCGCATGATGGTGACAGGTGTTTCATCTGCATGAATCACCGCTTGCTGTAGGATCACCTTCCTTAATGCATCGGTTAGGCCTTCTAACTCTACACCACAGCGACCTATCCAGTCAGATAAGGTTGATCTGGACAGATCAACACCTGCGCGTAGAAAGATTTGACGTTGACGGTACAGTGGTAAATGATCGGCATATTTAGACACCAGTACATGGCTAAGCAGTTCAGGTGCAGCGATTCCTTTCTCAATCACATAGGCCGGCATTGCTTGTTGGGTCAGTGTGTCACATTGATCACACACCCATTTGCCACGCACATGCTGTTCCTTATAGAACTGTGCCGGTCTGAAATTCAGTTTTTCACTGATATCTTCGCCAATACGACGCAAGGTGCAGCCACAAGCACATTGGGTTGATGCAGGTTCATGCTCAATACGGAGGGTTGGCAGGTGATCTGGCAGTGGTCGACGTTTAGGTTTGTTGACTGGGGCTTTCTGCGCAGCTGCATTGGTTTTATCTGCATTCAGCCGTTCCAGTTCCAGATCAACCGCAGCAATATCTTCTTCGACCGCTTCGTCCCATAGATGGATTTGTTTTGCGCTTAGATGTTCGTTTTTACTGCCGAATTTATGCTGTTTAAATAGCGCAAGCTCATGCTCGTATTTTTGATTAAGAATGGAAAGATGTTGATTCGTGACTTCAAGATGTTGAACTTTGGCATCTAATTGTTGTTTATCTTCTGCGAGTTGTTGATGCTGCAGCGCCAACTGCCGGGTAAATTCCAGCAGTTGTTCATGGGTCAGTTGGCTTAAATCAGGCAGCGTATTCATGACCGCAGTATGGCTGAGATCATGAATATGTGTAAATAAAACGTTTGGAGAATAGCAGAATGGATGAGCTTGGTTTAGAGCATATTCACCACCTGCTGTAAGCCGATTCTCTGCCAGGGCAGACCCTGAATTAACGCCTGTAACTGTTCCGGGCTGATCGCCACGGTTTCACCCTGGTGAACCTGAGCCCAGTGAAATTTGCCCTGTTCCAACCGCCGGGCACACAGCCAGATGCCCAGTCCATCATGCACCAGTACTTTCATGCGATGGCCACGTTTATTACAGAACAGGTAGGCGCAGTGTGGTTTGATATAGCCAAATGCTCTCAGCACCTGAGCCATGGCAGTATCCATACCTGCACGCATATCCATCGGCTGGGTAGCAAGCCAGATTTCATCGATACGGATCATTTGATCAAGCCCTGAATTAAAGGCAGTAATTCCTTTGCCGATTCCACCGGCCAGTCGATCTCGATCATCTGATCCCGTGCGGAACCTTGTTCCTTATGCAATGGAATCCTGATATGAGCGACAGCATTCTTCTCTGGCACAGGTGGCGGAGGTGCTTCTTGTCTGACTGGAGTCGGGTGAAGAATGATGGGAAGAAAGTCGGTCTGTGGACTGGATGGGCTTTTTAATGCAGGGGGCATTGATCTGGACTGGCGAATCCATTTATGCAGCAGATTGGCATTGATCTGATGTTGCATTGCAACCTTAGCTACTGACGTATCTGGCTGCTGGCAAAGCTCGACCAGGTACTGTTTAAACTCAGCTGCGAAGATTCTGCGGGTTCTTTCTGTCGTTTGTTCAGTGTCTATAAAAGTGTCTAAGGCCATAAACATAATGTCCATTTAATAAATAATGGACACTATCGGGATATTGAGCAAATAAGAAAAGTGGGGTTCAGCGGACGCTTAC
>NZ_JCAKMY010000051.1:0-12670 GCF_059515845.1 Acinetobacter sp. CY79 | reverse complement strand
AATTGTTTTATATTTATTTTAATTAACTATTGTGCGTAATAAAAATTAAATAAATAAAATTTATGTTGTTTGTGTTTGTGTTTGTGTTTGTGTTTGTGTTTGTGTTTGTGTTTGTGTTTGTGTTTGATGTGATTATCGTGTGGCGTTGATTTTATAAATTAATTTAAATCGATTATTGAATTAAAATTTGTTTTTATAAATTATTTTTAATTGTAATTTGTTGAATTATATTTAAAATTGATATTTATTTTAATTTTATATTGTGTGTAATAAAAACTAAATAAATAAAGTTTATATTTTTTGTGTCTGGTGTGATTATTTTGTTGTGTTTATTTTATGTAATTCATGTCAGGATTAAAATATTTTTTGAATTTGAATAATAAGGAGAAAAAAATGGTTATTAGAGGTAATGTTAATTTGTCGCGTGAGATGTTTAATAAAAATACTCATTATATTCCTGATGGTGTTAGCTCACCAATGAGAGCGTTTAGACAGGTTGGTGGTGATCCAATTTGTCTTGCTAATGGGCATGCTGCAACAGTAACTGATGTGGATGGTAATACTTACATCGATTTTTTAAGTGCATTTGGTGCAAATCTGCTGGGACATGCACACCCAAAAGTGGTACAAGCCATTACTTATCAGGCTCAACAGGGGACAGTATTAGGATTAACCTCTCCGCTTGAATACCGTTTGGCTCAAAAAATTCTTAAAAGTACGCCTGTATTGGATCAAATCAGATTTGTATGTAGTGGTACAGAGGCTGTAATGACGACGGTTCGTATTGCCAAGGCACATACAGGTCGTGACAAAATTGTTAAATTTGTGGGTTCTTACCACGGTCATGCTGATGCATTGTTGGCATCGCCTGCAGATAGATTATTCAATACAAAAGGTGTGACCAAAGGCATTTCTGATTATTTAAGCAAAGATGTTTTGTTGTGTGAATATAACGATAACGAGTCGCTTAAAAGTTTATTTCAAATGCATGGTAAACACATTGCGGCAGTCATTGTAGAGCCGTATGCCACCAACATGGGCTTTGTCATTGCAAAGAATGGCTTTTTTCAACAAATCAGAAGCTTGTGTGACCAATACCAATCCATTTTTATTTTTGATGAAGTGGTGACAGGGTTTAGGTTTGGTTTTGGCGGCGTTTGCAACCTCATGAAAATCGAACCCGATTTGGTGACCTTCGGCAAGATTATTGGTGGTGGACTTCCAATTGGTGCCTATGCCGGTAAAGAGAAGTACATGTCTCACGTTAAAATCGGTGGTGACGTATTTCAATCCGGCACATTTGCAGCCAACCCGTTGACAATGGCTGCCGGACTGGCGGCATTAGAGGTGATGGAAGAAGAGGGCTTTTATGAGAATTTAAAGAATAAGGGAGAAGCTCTTTATAACTATATTACTGAAGCTTTTGAACAAAAGAATATTCCGTTTCTGTTTACTCACTATAAAGGCTTGGGCGGTATCGCCTTCCGTAACAGCAATGAGCCAATGTCGTGCTATGCCGATGTCAAAACACAACGATATGACATCTACACCAAAACTCATAAAAAACTATTAGATAAAGGCTTTTTGTTAGCGCCTTCCTTAGAAGAGCCTATTTTTATCACTGCTGCTCATACAACCAAGCATTTAAAAGACTTGGCTGATGCCTTGGCTGATGCCATTGGCGAGGTGCTGAGCGAGGAAGAGAAAGCCATTGATTGCATGCCGGCCATGTAAGCCTTTTTCATAAACCAATTAACGCGACATTATTGATGAGAGATATTAAAAATGAATGCTTTTATTGAATCATCTTACCAGGATTTTATGACCACTGTTGAAAAGTGGTATGCCGCTGCGACAGTCAAGAACAGCAAGCGCCATTATGTGCCTGATAATGCCAAGAACGAATACGTTTACCCGACTTCCCGTGTGATTATCAGTAGTCACCCATTGGTTCAGGCTCAAGGTGAATCAACAATCAAATATGTGATTGCACAAATGGCTTACCGCTACATGTATGAAATTGGCCTGCTGGAAACCCGCTTTGTCATTGATTGTAGCTTGAATATTGTGAATAACATTATCAAAGGCTTTAGCGAAGTCGACAAGCTGGCAGCATTGCGTATTGTGATTGACGAGGGCTATCACGCCCATGTGGCACTCGACTATATCTTGCAAATGAAAAAAATTACTGGGATTGAGCCATTGGAGGTGCCTAACAGCAATGGAAATCTTGATGCAGTAAAAGGTGCCTTTGAATTGTTGCCACAAGAGGTTCATTACGATTTCCAGCTTATTTCTGTGACGCTGGCAGAGCATACTTTAACCAAGGACATGATCATCATTGGTCGGGATAAGGAAATGTCCCAGTCATTTACCAACGTACTGACAGACCATGTCTCAGATGAAGGCAATCATGCCAGCTACTTTGCCCGCTTAATGAAAGAACACTGGGCACGATTGAGTGATAGTACCAAAGATGTAATTGGTGCCATGTTACCGGCGTATCTGGATGATTATCTTGCTTATGATGCAGATCGCGAGTTTGAAAAGCGCGTGCTGGCGAGTTGTGGACTAACCCCTAAGGAAGTAGAGCGGGTGATTGTCGATACTAATGAAGCATATCTACAGAATTCTAAAAGTTATGTCGAAACCACAATACATAATCTCACCAGTTTACTCAAACGGTCTGGCTTTATGAATCATGAAAAAACCAAACAGGCTTTTGATTCTGCCCATTCATAAATAGTAGGGGCAGTGGCTGCACTCCCTCGTTCTGTAGCATGATTTATAGCCCTCCATGAAAACAGGCAAGGACGTTATTTATCCGCGTTTTGTTTGAGCAGGGCTGGATACATGGAGATATCATTGTGATTGTTGAACAGCTTCTTGAAAATGCAAGGCGCTTTCCCCACCATACGGCGGTTATGGCTCAAGGTGAAAGCATCAGTTATGAAGAACTTGAGCATTTGTCATCGCGCATTGCTTCCAATTTATTAGGCCATTTATTGGCACATTCACAGGTTGTGTCACCAAAAAAACGTAGCTTGCTGGTGGGTATTTATACCACGCGTGATATTCACGCCATTAGCCTGATGCTGGGGGTTTTGAAGGCGAACCATGCTTATACCTTTGTTGAAGAAGAAGGTTTACTGCATGAAAATTATACAAAAATAAAGTCTTTAGATGCAGATATTATTATCTGTCAGACCCAGCATGCTGAAGCATTTAAAGCACTGGGTATCAAGACCATCACCTATAAAACACTGCTGTTAAATGATACGCCATATACCGCATTTACTGCGCCATCGGCAGATGATGTGGCTTATGTATTGTTTACTTCAGGTTCTACGGGTAAGCCTAAAGGGGTGATGGTCACCTATGGCAATTTGTCGCACTATTGCCAAGCCGTGAATGAAAAGCTTGCCGTTAGTGAAGCATTAAATTTTGCGCATGTCAGTACCTTAGCGGCGGACTTGGGTAACACCTCGCTGTTTTTATCTTTAATAACTGGTGGATGTCTGCACTTACTGAACGAGAGTACACGCAAAGACCCGATTGCTTTTCGTGACTATTGTGACCGATTCAGCATCGACTTTATTAAAATTACACCTTCACATTGGCGCGCTATTTTTCCAAAGCGTACACCACCTCTAGAGTATTTGGTCTTTGGTGGAGAAACTTTGCCCAAAGAACTGGCAGAAGAGATTTTAGACTCTGGCAATGTTGGCAAGCTGTTTAACCATTATGGCCCGACTGAAACGACCATTGGCATTACGGTATATCATGTCCAGAACCAACAGCAACTGAATAATATTGACAGTGATACTTTACCAATCGGCTATCCATTTGGCAGCAATCAACTGTATATCTGTACGGAAGATGGCGAGTTGCACCAGCGCAATGCGACAGGCGAGCTGTATGTCAGTGGTCCTTCGGTTACTTTGGGTTATCGCCATGATGATCGTAATACACAAGACAAATTTATTTATCTGAGTGCCTCTCAGCTGCAACAAACCTTACGTTTTTATAAAACGGGTGACTTGGTCAGGGTGAATGATGAAGGCTGCATCCACTTTCTAGGCAGGTTAGATCGTCAGGTAAAAATTAATGGTTACCGCGTTGAGCTAGAGCAGATAGAAACAGTCATGCGTAGTCTGGATCAAGTAGACGATGCCGCTGTTTTCTATCTCGAGCGCAGCCCGAAAAACTGTCTGGTTGCAGCAGTGCAGGCGAATCAAGCTGATTTCTCGGTAGAGGAAATCAAGCAGCAAATGAAACAGTTACTGCCAGATTATATGATTCCCAGAGTGATGCTGGCGTTTGAACGCTTTGAAGTCACACCAAATGGCAAAAAGAACTTAAAGCATCTTAAGGATGCAATGATTGAGCATTTGGATCACTGCAAACGGGAAAAACAAGTAAACGACAATGATCAGTTGGAAGGGATCATTCGCCAGCTGTTTGAAAAAGCCCTTGATATTCCTGTTGAAGCGGTTGGTGGTGATAGTAATTTTTATGATCTTGGCGGTGACTCGCTGGGTGCTATTCAGCTGATTTCAGAATTGCAAGATATGGGACATCGCGTGACCGCCTTGTCTTTCTTTAAAGAGCCAACGATCAATGGTTTGATCAAACTGGTGCAATCCAGTGAGCTACACAAGCAAACCACTGCTCCTCAAAGTAATCAAAAAAGACAGTATGAAACGTCACTGTTCTCATCCGCACAGCATGAGTTCTTTGCCCAGAATTTGCGCTATCCCGACCATTATAACCAGTCAGTACTATTGCAGTGTGGCGAGAAGGATGTCGATATCCATGTGTTACATGAGTCGATTGATCAGCTGATAAAAGATAATCCTATTTTGTCGACGGCATTTTTCTACGATGAAGAAAAAAAGCTGACAGGCAAGGTGAAGCACCGCGGTTGTGATGAAAACCTGAGCGTGACTTTTATTTCAACCACCCACGAACAGAATGTGCAGTACCACATTGAAACCGTGGCGGAAGAAATGAATAAATCATTGTCTTTAAAGGATGGCAGGTTGTTCAGGGCGCATCTGTTTAAGTCCGAAAAATCACAAGATATGGTACTAATCGTCTGCCATCATTTAGCGGTAGATTTAATCTCCTGGCATATCATTGGTTCCCAAATCAATCGTAATTACACCAATATCCTGCAAGGCAATAGTGACAAAGTTGTGCCTGCAACTACAACATTCTGGGACTGGTTGCATCATCTACAAAGTTTTAAAGAAAGCTTTCAGGATGAGTGGCTTGCCTCAACAGCCAGTCGTACTAATGACTTTGCACCTGCATTTAATGCCGGTAATACAGAAGGCGCAGCGTCAACACTATGGCTAGGTTTCCCCAAAAGTGAAACCAGACAATTACAGGACAATGCATCACAGGTACTAAAGGAACCCCTGCAAGTGGTGTTGTTGTCTGCATTTCTGGATGCGTTGCGATCCCATAGTTATCAACAAAAGCAGGTTGCCGTAGAAATAGAAAGTCATGGACGTGTGACTTTTGATGAGAGTATCGACATTAGCAGGGTGGTGGGATGGCATACTTCGACTTATCCCCTGTTTGTTAATCTTGACCAGCCAAGTATTACATCTATTTCACAAGACATTAACCATCAGCTCAATCAGGTCACGCATTTAGGTGTTGGCTTTGGTTTGCAGCGTGCAGAAGCCTCAAGCTCATATCAATCGTCGGGTGCGATCTGTTTCAACTATCTGGGTGATACAGATTTTGAAACGCGCGGTGAGTTGAGCTTAAAGCCAAGCCTTTACTCATTTGGTAATAGCAGACATGCTGATAATCATCGTGGACACGAGATTAAGCTGACAGGAAAAATCACGCACGATTGTTTATGCCTTGATGTGTCTTTCTCCACAGAAACCGACAAACAGGTCATGCAACAGGTGATGCAGCAGGTCAAAGACAGTGTCGCCACTTTGGTTGGGATTGAACAATCACAAGCCATATTAATGTCCGAAAGCGGTACGCGGACAGGCATGATTAACTATGCGCCACGCAAGTTGATCCAGAAACTGCTTTCTTATGAAAGACGTGTCTATAGCAATATCTTGATGACAGGTGTCACTGGTTATATTGGCGCTTATGCCCTGAAGGAACTGTTGGAGTCGACGCAGACCATATTGCATTGCCTGGTCAGAAGCAAGGATGCCATGACAGCCATGAGCAGGCTGTCGAGCAGCTTTAATTACTACTTCCCCAATATATCGCTGTCTCAGTTTGAGCATCGTATCAAGGTCTATGCAGGTGATATTGCTGAACTATTATTTGGTCTCAATAGTACGGTGTATGAGGTGTTATCACAGCAGATTGATGCCATTTATCATTTTGCGGCAGACACTCGTTTGCTGGGGGATGAGGCTGACTTTGCCAAAACCAACCTGAATTCAGTACAGAACTGTATCGATCTTGCTTTGTTAAATCGTCGTAAAGATGTGCACTACATGTCTACCTTGGCGGTCAGTGGTGTCAACAAAAAAACCATGATGCAAGATTTTTCTGAGAATGATTTGGATATTGGTCAGGAATTTCAGAACCATTACGAGCTGACCAAGTACAACGCCGAAACATTATTAAGCAGTTTTGGCAGAAGGATAAATTGCTTTATCTACCGAACAGGTAATGTTTCTGCTGCCTCGGTTTCTGCTCGCTTTCAGAAAAATGCCACCGATAATCGTTTGGTTCAGTTTTTGATTGCCTGCGCCAAGATCGGCAAGCTGCCAGTGGAGTGTGGTGAAGATATCATCCTTTCACCTGTCGATATTGTCGCTAAGGGCGTGGTACATATTTCTCTCAATCAAGCCTGTGCACCGGCTGTTTATCACGTCGACAGCGCGTATCAAATCAATATGAAGCGGGTATTTCAGTCCATGCAGCGTAACGGACTGGCGTTTTCAGCATCTGATTTCCAGAACTTTGACCAGCTATTCAAATCCTTTAGTCACAGTAAGGACAGGGATATTGCGGTTGGTCATTTTTGGGTGAAACGTGGCGGTAGAAACGTACGCTATCGCAATGAAAGAACACTGGCACTACTCAAGGAATTAGACATCAGCTTCTCGCCTCTCAGTGATGAATGGCTGGATCGCTTTATTGGCAATCTGGTGGATTGTATAAACGAACAGCAGCCACCCAAACAACATAAACCTTTATTCAATTAAATCATGACTCAACAAAGGAGATTTTGACATGCAACTGATTAACCCTGATTTTAAACTGACACAACAAGATATTGATAACTATGGATTAACTGGCTTTTTGCTCATGAAGCAATTGTTTTCGCTGGAACTGATCGACTACCTCAAAGGTAAAGTCATAGAAGAGTTGGAAACCCCAACCGATAACTATCAAAAAGGCTTTGATAAATTGCGCTATGACCTTTGCAATGATGACAACGTTATTCTTGACCTGATTGGGATGGAACATTTTAAAAACTTGATGAGTCAGTTGCACGACTGTTCATTATTTTTTACTCAAGGCGTTGGATTTGGCCTGAAAAAGAAAGTCAGCAAAGGCTTTACGTGGCATATCGAATCACAAAGCTTTGGTTTTAACCGTTCAGAAGATTTCAGTACCACCTTGTGGATTCCGTTGCATCGTATTGATACCAAAGGCCAGCGTGGTGGTATGTGCTATGTGCCGCGTGACGTGATTTCTGGCGAATTTATGTATGACTTCATTGACCCTGCAGTATTCCGTTGCATGGCAGAAAAAATTGAAGCTGGCGGTATTGATTTTGATGATTACGTGAAACTACGCGATGAGCCATTAAACTCATCTGGTATCGGTCGTTTGCTGGAGCACTATGCGGTTGAGGATGATTTTGAACTGGGCGATGCGTTGATATTTGACAAATATGTGATTCATCGTAGTTCACCACTAGAAGAAGGTGAGCTGGAGAGCCGTGATGCGTTCTCTTTACGCTTTATTGATGTCGAGTCTCGCTATGACTTGGAGCGCGCGCATAGTATTGAAATTCCAAGAAATTACTATGGCTATGAAGGTCCAACCAAGTTTCATCTCGAAATTTGTAAAGAAGATAACAGCCGTATTGTAGACAGCAAATATTTTGATGTCGATCGTGAAAAACGTTTCATGAGTCTGGTGTAACAGACTTCTTTATAGCAGTTAATTCTGGAGAAAAATAATGCAACAGCAACAAGAAAGTTTTTATGAATCCAAACTTCGGTTTGAAATGGATTCATGGGATTTACACGCCGCTCAGAAAAAAGGCGAAGACATCGTGGTATTGGATGTTCGCTCACTTGATGCCTATAACGCCGAACATATCGACGGTGCGATTAGTTTCCCGCATGGACAAATGCTTGAGGAAACCACTCAAGGTTTGCCAAAAGACAAGAGCTATGTGGTGTATTGCGATGGCATTGGCTGTAATGCGTCTACATCGGGTGCATTAAAGATGACTCGACTTGGTTTTCAAGTCAAAGAGTTGATCGGTGGTTTAAAGTGGTGGCGTGAGCATGGTTATCCAACAGTTCAAAAAGCCAATTCATCTTTACATGCTGAGCAGGCGCAAGAAGCAACTGCTATCAATTGTGCTTGTGATTAATTTGGAGAAAACCCGATATGCCATATGTCAATATTAAAGTCACTGATACTGGAGTGACATCAGAGCAGAAAAAAGCGCTGATCAAGGGAGTGACTGATTTACTGCAAACAGTGTTGGATAAAGATCCTGCCAAGACTTTTGTGGTGATTGATGAAGTCAATCTAGATAACTGGGGCGTTGCTGGAGAACAAACCAGCCAACGTCTAACGCGAGAAAAAAGCAGTTTGGCTCAATAAAGAAGACAATGGACTTTATACAGAGTTACATGACGAGCCAGTTTGCACTGCTATCAATTGGCTACTGGTGAATATTTGGACTATTTGTGGCAGCATTCATTGCTGGTTATGTTGACTCTGTAGCAGGTGGGGGTGGGACGATTCAAGTTCCACTCCTCTTGTTGACAGGCATTCCACCAGTCAGTGTACTGGCAACAAATAAAATGATTGCAATTATTGGAACAATCAGTGCGACGATTAATTATAGCGCCAGAAAAAAAGTGATTTGGCAGGCACTGGCAGCATTAGCCTTGCCTTGTTTAGTGGCTTCTATTCTGGGCAGTGCTTTGGCACTGACCTTACCAAGCTGGTTACTTGAAGTCATGATTCTTATTTTTTTATTGACGATTATTGTATTGTCATTATTGTCTTATGCAATGAATCACAATAAAGCCTCATCTCAAATCATTGTTAACCAGATGAGCACTACACCTGCTAAGGTTGATCCATTCATGCGATCGGTAGGAGCCTATGGACTCATCGGCTTTTATGACGGTATTTCAGGTCCGGGAACGGGTTTGCTCTTGGCCAAGGCAAATAAATCCTATTTGAGTTTGGGATTATTAAACTCTGTTGCCACTGCCAAACCATTAAACCTAATGACCAATACAGGTGCCTTGGTGGTTTTCTTTTTTGCAGGAAAAATCATCTGGATTATGGCTATCCCAATGATTGTGGGTAATGTGATTGGCAACTGGTTTGGTAGCCATATGGCGATTAAAAATGGTGATCTTTTTGTAAAGTATATGATGTTTGTGTCATTGCTTTTACTGGTTGTGAGTGTTGCTTACAAGGTTTCCGGTTATCTATAACAAATACCATTTATAAATTGTTATTCATCATAATATTTAGGAAAGCATATGTTAAAAGGCGATTCCCTTATTTCTACAATGAATGCCGGTTTTGTCACTGTACTGGTTGGTTTTACGAGCTCGGTTGTGTTGGTATTTCAGGCTGCGCATAGTTTATCGGCGAATTCAGAACAAATTGGTTCATGGATAATTGCGCTATGTCTAGGGATGGGGATTCTGGGTATTGTATTATCCCTGAAGTATAAAGAGCCGATTGTTCTAGCATGGTCGACGTCCGGAGCTGCCATTATCATTGGTACTACAGGTATCAACTTGGCAGAAGGGGTCGGTGCATTCATTGTCTGTGGTGTATTGATCGCCTTGAGTGGTTTTAGTGGCTGGTTTGAAAAAATAAACAACTATATTCCCCCTGCAATTTCTTCAAGTATGTTGGCTGCCATATTGTTTAAATTCTGTGCAGATGCATTTATTGCCGTGAAGTTAAATGCGCTATTAATTGCGCTGATGCTTGTTTCCTATCTGTTGGGTAGGCGTTTTTTTCCACGCTATTCAATTTCTGTGATGTTGCTATTGGGCATAGTGATAGTTTCTTTTCAGGGTTTGTTTGATTTTCAAAAAGTATCCTTGTCTTTTGCAACGCCTATATTTGTACAACCTGAGTTTTCGCTGCATGCTATTTTGACCTTGGCGATCCCTTTATTTATTGTGACCATCGTCTCGCAGAATATTCCCGGTTTGGCGGTGTTGCGAAGCGAAGGCTATAAGGCTTCCAGTCATATGCTGGTTGGCTGGACTGGTGCAGTCACCACATTGCTTGCCCCTTTAGGTTGTTATGCTTTAAATCTGGCGACGATTACTGCGGCAATTTGCTCAGGGAAAGAGGCACATCCTGATCGAAGTCAACGCTATATTGCAGCAGTATTTGCGGGAGTTTTTTATATCGTGGTTGGTCTATTTGGCGTGACCGTCGGATATTTATTATTGGCTTTTCCAAAAGAGCTGGTCATGGCCTTGGCAGGGTTTGCCTTGTTGGGTGCGTTTGGTAATGCTTTGACGGCAGCCCTTAAATTTACTGATTACCGTGAAGCAGCGATTCTTACTTTTTGTATCACCATTTCTAATATTAATTTGTTTGGTATCAGTTCGGTGTTGTGGGGCTTGTTTATTGGTTTGGTCGCCAGTCATATTTTTAAAAAATGAAACTACATGCTTAGGCATCCTGTTCAGACAATTGTATGTGTTGCGCTTTTTCAATGGCAAGACAGCGATTTAAAAAGCAAATTTCCATCATTCATTTCAATGTTATAACTTACTTTAGTGGAGATTTTACAATGGAAACTCATATGCTTAAATGCAAAATTCATCGGATTATCGTCACGCATGCCGAGCTACAATTATGAGGGTTCTTGTGCCATTGATGGTTACCTTTTGGATTTGGAAGGTATTTTGGAATATGAACAAATTCAAATATGGAATGTAACAAATGGCAAGCGGTTTTCAACCTAGGGGATATTAATATATAGTGCCTTAGCTTACTTATTTTTCTAAGAAATTTTTTCACTCGCAACATGAACAGTAGATAACCAATCAGCCCATTGGTCTTCATATAATCGTGCAGTATGGTTACTTGGTTGCTTTCTCCAAATTTCCTCCCACCAATAAGATGGTTGGGTATGGCGTAAGAGAGCTAAAGGGTGTGTGTATAGTTTACGAAGCTCATTAAATTTTTCTTCCTTGTCTGTCTAATTGGATTTTCTTACTTATCATTTAAGTATTGGTACATTCCTTTATGGAATTTACCAGAGCATCGTGTCTAAGGCACCTATGACTTTTATTTCACTTAATTAAGATCATGCTGATATTGAGATGTATCGTGATAGAGAGCGAAATCAACTAACACGTGTAACTAGGTTTAGAGGGATTTGTCCGATTTGTTCAGCAGAAGTTGTACTTAGATCAGGTCAACCTGATAATAATTTGCTGTTGGTTGGACGTTGTGTAGAAAGCCCTTTTGCGCATGTGTATAACTTTGATCGAGTATTAATGATCGGGAAGTTGTTAAGTCGGTAATCATATTGAAATTAATGGTGATCATTAAAGTTAATGAACTATTCTTCTATTCTAACAATAAATGCAAATCAAACTGATCATATATATGTGGTTGGTGATTTGCATGGCTGTTATAGCCTATTGATGCAAGAACTCAAGAAAATCAATTTTGACTTTCACAATGATTTACTCATTTGTACTGGTGATCTTGTAGATCGGGGTACAGAGAATATTGAGTGTATTTCTTTGCTAGAAGAATCATGGTTTCTCAGTGTACGAGGAAATCATGAAGAAATGTGCATGATGTCGGCACATGATCCTAAAATAAAAGATATACATACATGTCATGGCGGGGAGTGGTTTTATCAACTCAGCTTGGAAAAGTAATCTGAAATTAGAGCTCATTTCCAACAATTGCCTTTAGTCATAGAGGTTCAAATGGCACATAAAATCATTGGGGTAGTGCATGCAGATGTCGATATTCATGATTGGAATGCTTTTAAGCACGATATTATACAAGGTGACTACAAAATTTCAGGTGTAACCTCTGCTTATAGCAATGCAATATGGGGGAGAGGGCGTATTCGCCAGCAATCAGCTCATTACGATATTGTTGATGGTATTGATGAAATTTATCTAGGACACACCATTGTAAAAGAACATACTAAAATTGATAATTGCCATTATATTAGACCTCTTGCGAAAGTCGTTATTGCAAGTTTATCCGGTTTACCAGTGCAGCGATTAAGCTAATGCGTAAACCGAATCGCTTGCGTCTATTTCGGTAGCGTTCACTCAATATTCTAAATGTTTTTAATTGACGATTGATGTGTTCAATCACAATTCGTATTTCTCCAATGATTTTATTGTACTTTTTCTCAATATCAGATAAGGCAGAATTCTTCTTTTTCTTAATAGGAGTC
>NZ_JCAKMY010000050.1:0-14289 GCF_059515845.1 Acinetobacter sp. CY79 | reverse complement strand
CCAGAACGGATCATATAATCAAAAGCAGACAGAGACGCTTTTGCACCTTCACCCGTTGCAATGATAATTTGCTTGTAAGGAACAGTGGTACAGTCACCCGCAGCAAACACACCCTTCACATTGGTTTCGTTGCGCTCGTTAATGATGATCTCACCACGATTGCTTAACTCAACCTTCGAGTCTTTTAAGAAATCCGTGTTTGGCAACAAACCAATTTGAACGAAGATCCCGGCAAGCTCTACAGTGTGTTCAACATCTGTGGTACGGTCTTTGTATTTCAATGCTGTCACTTGTTTGCCATCACCGACCACTTCTGTTGATAAGGCATTTTTGATCACAGTAGTGTTTGGTAAGCTGTTTAACTTGTCTTGAAGCACTTGATCCGCACGTAGCTTGGTATCAAACTCAACCAAGGTCACATGCTCCACAATACCTGCAAGGTCAATTGCCGCTTCTACACCAGAGTTGCCCCCACCAATCACCGCAACACGTTTACCTTTGAACAATGGACCATCACAGTGTGGGCAGTACGCTACACCACGAGTACGGTATTCAGCTTCACCCGGTACATTCATCTCTCTCCAACGCGCACCTGTAGACAGGATCACGGTTTTCGATTCAAGTTTTGCACCATTTTCTAAAGTCACTTCAACATTGCCGTACGTGGTTTGATCTGCACCCACAATCGATTTCACTCGTTGTAAGTTCATAATGTCCACACCGTACTCACGGACGTGTGCTTCCATTTCAGCAGCAAACTTCGGACCTTGGGTTTTTTGAACTGACGTGAAGTTCTCAATGTCCATGGTATCCATGACCTGACCGCCCATGCGCTCAGCCACGATCCCAGTACGAATACCTTTACGCGCCGCATAGATGGCTGCGGTATTGCCCGCAGGACCACCACCAATGACGAGTACATCGAAGGCGTCTTTGGCATTTAACTTCTCAGCATCTTTGGTAGCAGAGTTCGTATCTAACTTGGCAATGATTTCTTCCAAAGTCATACGCCCTTGACCGATGTGTGCGCCATCTTGGAACAACATTGGAACGGCCATGATTTTGCGTTCTTCGACTTCGTCTTGGAAGAAAGCACCATCAATCATGGTTGCTGTTGTACCTGGGTTATTGATCGCGATTAAGTTCAAGGCTTGAACCACGTCAGGACAGTTATGGCAGCTGAGTGATACAAACACATCAAAGTTTGATTTAATGCCTAAGTCTTTAATTTGAGCCAACACTTCATCAGAAACTTTTGGGGCATAACCAGACACTTGTAGCAATGCCAAGATCAAAGAGGTGAATTCATGACCCATTGGAAGACCTGCAAAGAATACACGTGGCTCTTCACCTGCTTTTGCAATCCCAAAACTTGGTGCACGGCTGTTTTTACCGTCGAAACGTGCAGTGACTTGATCAGACAATGCTGCGACCTCTTCAACCAGTTCTTTAATTTGGTTGGATTTATCTGTGCCATTTAAGGTTGCCACGATTTCAATTGGGCTTTCAAGGCGTTCAAGAAGTGTTTTGAGTTGTGCTGAAGTATTTTGATCTAACATTGCTAACGTCTCCAAAGGAGTAAATGTTTATTTGATAAATGAATCATAGCCAAATCTTATAAATAGGTAAAACAGTTTGTTTTTATACAAACAATCGGTTTTTTGGATAAAATTCCTAATTATAAATTTCCCGATGAGCACAATCAAATGGATATTGAACGCTTCAATGAGGCTAAGTATAGGAAAATTCAAGTGATAATGGGATGAAATAGAATAAAAAAGATCAGGAAATTCTTTAAAAAAGATAAAACTGTTAAATTCTTATAAAATAAAAGGGCAATGTTATACTTTAAGCTACATCATTGAGTGGGGTTGCATAACATGACTTTAAAAAAGGGAATATACCAACATTATAAGGGTCAACTTTATCAAGTGATGAATGTGGCAACACATAGTGAAACACAAGAAAAATTGGTGGTATATCAATGCCTATATGGAGATTATTCAATTTGGGTGAGACCGTTGAACATGTTCACTGAAACAATTACCACGCCAGATGATCGTGAAGTCGAACGTTTTAAGTTGATTCAAGAAGTGATCTAATATCTGTTATAAAACGAATAAAAATAAGGCAAAAATATGAGTTTAAACGATTATTTCATAGCTAAAATGCAAGACATTTATGCTGAGTTTAGTGCTTACGATGCTGTTCAAAGTGACCGTATTCAGCGTTACCGAAATATTGAGCCAGACTCAGCCTCGTTTCTTGCACTGCAAATTAGGATACAACGCTCAAAATTTGTCCTTGAAATAGGAACATCTACAGGCTATTCCACTTTATGGCTTGCATATGCAGCTAAAAGCACTCAAGGTCATGTTGACACAGTCGAAGTAGATCTGAGTCGAATTGAAATAGCTCAAAAGAATGCTCATGCATTGAGATTACAAGACTGTATAGCATTTCATCATAAAGATGCATTGGATTTTTTAAAGTCATCACATCAGTCTTATGATTTTATTTTGTTGGATGCTGAACGTAGCGAATATGTTCAATATTGGCCATACCTATCGAATATGTTGAATCGAAAGGGCCCTGTTTTAGTGGTGGATAATGTGATTTCACATGCACAAGATGTGACAGAATTGATCAATATAATTGATCAGGATCGGCGCTTTATGTACCAAACGATTCCCATTGGTGCGGGATTACTCTTTGTAACCGCTATTTAATAAAAAATCAGAGAAATTTCTCTGATTTTTTTGAATCATTAAGGCTAAAGATTCTAAGAATCTAGCTTTCATATGAATATGTTAACACTGTAATGTGACGCGTGAAAAATGAAGATCGTACTCTAGATATTTATGCACAAAAGCAGTTTTATCACTACAACGCAGTAAGTTGTCATAAACGAATTGAGGGACGGGGTGATAGAGCTCACCTGAGCCATTATTATAAAAAATTTTTAAGTAGCGTGAAGTTGAATTGTATTTCCAAGTCGTTACGGTAAGGGTTGTTCCCATAGCATCTCCTTGAATCAGATTGTTATTTTCAAATGAAAGCTCGGAAGTATTTTTCTGTAATTTTTCATCTGAATATTATGTATAACAGATTTTTTAACCATTCATCATCAGATTTTAAGATTTAATTGTCTGAATTGTAGAAGAATAATTGATTAGTATTGAGAGAGTGGACAATGAAGCGTTGAACGTTAATTTTGGATTAATGATTTGCGTATAAAAGCTCAAGTTCAGGATCATTTCACTTTATTAGCGCATATAAAAAACCACGCGAATCGCGTGGTTTTTTGAATCAGTTTGATCTAATTAAAAATTAGATTTTACCAACTAAGTCGATTGAAGGAGCAAGAGTCGCTTCGCCTTCTTTCCATTTCGCAGGGCAAACTTCACCTGGGTGAGCATGTACATACTGAGCTGCTTTAACTTTACGAAGAAGTTCAGAAGCATCACGACCGATACCACCAGCATTGATTTCAACGATTTGGATTTTACCTTCTGGATCGATAACGAAAGTACCACGGTCAGCAAGACCAGCAGCTTCGATTAGAACTTCGAAGTTTTTAGAAAGAGTCCAAGTTGGATCGCCGATGAGTGGGTATTGGATTTTACCAATTACTTCAGAAGTATCGTGCCAAGCTTTGTGAGTGAAGTGTGTGTCAGTAGAAACACCGTAGATTTCCACGCCTAATTTTTGGAATTCAGCATAGTTGTCAGCAAGGTCGCCAAGTTCAGTTGGGCAAACAAAAGTGAAGTCAGCTGGGTAGAAGAACACTACAGACCATTTGCCTTTAAGATCAGCTTCAGTAACGTCAACGAATTGACCGTTGTGGTAAGCAGTCGCTGCGAATGGTTTTACTTCAGTATTAATTAAGCTCATCATTGTCTCCATGATTGAGGTTTGTATTTAATTTCCAATAGAGTATCGAAACTTTTGTTATTGCTGAAACAGTATTTTTACATTACAAAAATCGGAAAAACCGAATTTGAGAAATTTACGTCAACTATTTCAAGAAATCATTCCTTTATATTCATTTAGCATCTTAAATATGAACGCTGAATGACAAAAGATCATTTTCCATCTAACGATTTTAAAATGAAGCCAGTGGTGATGAATTTCAAGTCAATGATTCATAAATAGTTATAAAAATATATTAATAGCTTAAAATTTATTCAGATAAGATGGTTGATTAATCATTTAAAACTTCAATCATGCTTGTTAAGCAAACGATTAGGTTTATCGCTGTTTTATGCTGACTGCTTTCTTCTCTAAGAATCATGCGTCAGTGACGTTCGTGCAGGTTGATATGAATATATTGGAAAAAATACCATTACATATTATCAGCAGCTACAGGGAGGACGCTTTTGAAGGTAAGTGAAAGATCCTGAAATGCTTGGTTGTTGTGCATTTTCAACAATGCTCTTTTTTTGCCTTTATTATTCGCTTAGTATCGCGGATGATATTTTTTAATTTGTCTCTCATTGTCGCTTGTTCAATTTATTGTTTTGTCTATGATTTAGTGGGGGATATGCTTGAAATTTTCTTCGTCAATGTAGAGTATTGCGGAAACTATTGGGTACTTGTAGGGTTACTTATACGGGCTATAGGACAATGTGTGTTTTGGATATCGAATCTGATTTTTATATTTCATAAAACTAAAGATTAAAATATACCGTTACCCTGTAAATTTCATGCAATTTGGACAAACTTAATTTCCTTTAACTTTATCTATTGGACGATAGCGCTTAGAATATCAGGTTCTGTTTTGTGTTGAAGGTTATGCGTCTGTGTCGAGTCATTTAAATGTAGATCAACTTGTGATGGCGAGAGACCGTCACCGTTTAAATCGGCTGAAAAAGGGAAAAGATGCAGACGAAAAACAGTATCTAGAACTATTTGAGAAATCAAATACCAAGGTTCGTCAACGACTCAGTCGTCTTCCTAATATCAAACTCAATCAAGACCTTCCAGTCACGCAGTATGCATCAAAGCTCGTTGAAGCGATTCAAAAGCATCAAGTGATCATTGTCGCAGGTGAAACGGGATCAGGTAAAACTACACAGCTCCCTCAAATTGCCATGATGGCAGGTCGTGGACTCACAGGTTTAATTGGTCATACACAACCTCGTCGATTAGCTGCACGCACTGTGTCACAACGTATCGCTGAAGAAGTCGGTGAGAAACTGGGTGAATCGATTTCCTTTAAAGTACGTTTTAATGAGCAAGGGTCACAGGACTCAATCGTTCGTTTGATGACTGATGGGATTTTGCTTGCTGAGTTGGCTCATGATCGATTTTTAACCAAATACGATACGATCATTATTGATGAAGCACATGAACGCTCACTCAATATTGACTTTATCATGGGCTATCTCAAACAACTTCTACATAAACGTCGTGATTTAAAAGTGATCATTACTTCAGCGACTTTAGATGTAAATCGTTTTAGTGGTTACTTCTTTGATGCTCCTGTATTTGAAGTTGAAGGCCGCAGTTTTCCAGTAGAGTTACGTTATCGTCCGATCTCAGAAATGAGTGTCGGTGGCAGTGATGATGATGAGTTTGATGATTTTGAAGAAAATCTGCCTCGTGCTGTGGTGACCGCGGTAGAGGAATGCTTTAAAGATGCTCAAGAAAAAGGGCATCCTGAACATGCAGATATCCTCGTTTTTGCAAGTACTGAACAAGAGATTCTTGAGTTACAAGAAACCTTGCAAAAGTTTGGGCCAAAGCACACAGAAATTTTGCCTTTATATGCCCGTTTAGCGATTGCAGAGCAACAAAAAATCTTCAATCCGGGGGGGAGTGGTCGTCGAATCATTATCGCGACTAACGTTGCCGAGACCGCTCTTACTGTTCCGAATATCCGTTATGTGATTGATAGCGGTTTTGCACGTATTTCACGTTATAACTATCGTTCACGTGTCCAACGACTTCCGATTGAAGCGATTTCACAAGCAGCGGCAAACCAACGTAAAGGGCGTTGTGGTCGTATTGCCCCGGGTGTTTGTATTCGACTGTACTCTGAAGATGACTTTTTAGGTCGCCCAGAGTTTACAGAACCTGAAATTAAGCGTACCAACTTAGCGTCTGTGATTTTACAGATGCAGAGCTTAGGTCTGGGTTCATTGGAAGATTTTGATTTTATTGAACCACCAGATCATCGTTTGGTGAATGATGGACGCAAGCTTCTCGTTGAACTTGGAGCGATGACTGAAAAAAAATTTAATGCTCCGAAACCCAACTTAGAAAATGATTCGGCAATTATAAAGTCTAAAGAATCTAAAGCACCTTTAAACAATAAAAAACCTCAATCAGAAAGCGCAGATAAACTGACTAAAATCGGTCAACAAATGGCAAAAATGCCGATTGACCCACGACTTGCACGCATGATTTTAGGTGGTGCACATTTTGGTGTACTCAATGAAGTACTGATTATTGTCGCTGCATTGGCTGTGCAAGATCCGCGTGAGCGTCCTGCCGACAAGCAAATGCAGGCAGATCAAAAACATGCATTATTCCGTGAAGCTGATTCTGATTTCTTGTTTTACATCAAACTCTGGGAAACACTCGTTGCCAATCGCGACATGAGCGAAAACAAGCGTCGAACCTTTGCAAAAAATCATTTTTTGAGCTGGTTACGCTTGCGTGAATGGAAAAAAACTCATGAACAATTGGTGGATTTGGCAAAAGGCTTAAAGCTGTCTTTTAATGAGAAAAAAGCGGATTATGAAAATCTGCATCGAGCATTATTGACAGGCTTATTGTCCTTTATTGCCAACAAAACAGATGAAAGAAATGTGTTTATGGCTGTTCGTCAGCAAAAAGCACGTATTTTCCCAGCATCATCTCTACATAAAACCAATACACCTTGGGTGATGGCATTTGAGATGGTTGAAACCTCTCAAGTGTATCTTCGAACACTGGCAAAAATTGAACCTGAGTGGATTTTACTGGCAGCTGGTGATTTACTCAAACATCACTATTTCGAGCCACACTGGTCGAAGAAAGCAGGTGTGGTCAATGCTTATGATCAAATTTCTTTATTTGGATTAATCATTGAGCCTAAGCGTTTAATGAATTATGAAAAAGTAGATCAGTCAGCAGCGCACGAGATTTTCCTGCGTGATGGTTTAACCACAGGTAATCTCGGGATTACACCACCATTTTTAAAGCATAATTTACTGAAGCTTGAAGAAGTTGCACGTGTAGAAGATAAATTGCGTCGACGTGATTTGGTGGTAGATGAGGAAACCATTTATCAATTCTACGCCTCAAAAGTACCTGAAGAGGTGGCTAGCCGTCGTAGCTTTGAAGATTGGCGTGCAACCGTAGAACCGAAAGATCCACGTTATTTATTCGTAGATGACGATGCGTTATGGATGAATGATCGTCCGACCACGCAACAATTTCCAGATTATCTGAGAAATGGTGAACTTCGTTTGGCAGCAAGTTACCGTTTTGATCCGAGTCATGATGAAGATGGTGCGACAGTTAAAATTCCAGTACAAGCTTTAGCGCAAGTCGATGAAAATATTTGGTCATGGGGAATTCCGGGTTGGCGTCAGGAATTGATAGAAGCATTGCTCAAAGCGCTGCCTAAAGATAAACGACGTAATTTAGTGCCGATCCCAGATACTGCACGTAAGCTGATGGCTAAAATTGATGCCGTGCATTTGAACCAACATATTTTTAGCTATTTAGGCTTTCAACTCCGTGGCGAACAGATTTCGGAAAAAGACTTTTCTTTTGATCGGGTAGAAGAGTATTTACTACCACTGATTAAAGTGATTGATGAAAAAGGGCGAGTGATTGAGAAGGGACGTGACTTAGCTGAACTTAAAGCGCGTTGTCGCTCTGAAACGCATAGCCCAGTGAAACAACTGAAAGGTGAATTTAAAACTTTCCCAGAATCATTTGTATTCGAAGCCAGTCAAAAAGTCACAGGTGTGGTGGTTAAACAGTATCAAGCATTAGTCCCAACGAAACCATTCGACCAGCTTGAAAGCAAGGATGAATCGGGCATTGTGATTCAAACTTTTAATGATCAAAATGAAGCCATTAAGCAACACAGAGAAGGTGTCATTTGTTTGATTCATATGCAACTAGGAGATTTAACTCGCCAGTTGAAGAAACAAATTTCTAAGCCATTGGCTTTGGCATATTCACCACTCGGTGACAAAGCAAAGTTGGAACAGATGTTAGTCTATGCAACCTTGCAGATGTCAGTTCAACAGCTGCCTATCAATGAAGCGGAATACCATCATCTGCTTGTGAAAGTTAAAAAAGAGTTTTTAACGCATGGGCAAGATGCACTGAGACATATGAGCGAAATTTATATTCAATGGCAGGATGTTCGTCGTCGCTTAATGGTGCTGGATCAATCCGTATTTGCTAAAAATATGGATGATATCGAAGATCAGTTAGATTTAATGAATCTCGCCGATTTTGTCTATAGCAAGCCAGTTGACGTTTGGGTTGAATATCCACGTTTCCTAAAGGCATTGATTATGCGCTTGGAGCGATTACCGCATAATTTGTCAAGAGATGATGCTGCCATTCAACAGGTTGATCCTTGGATGGATAAATTATTTAAGTATAAAAATGATGCACGACTGCAAGAACTGTATTTTATGGTTGAAGAATTACGTATTTCTTTGTTTTCTCAACCGATGAAGACCAAGATGCCTATTTCACCAACAAGACTACAAAAATTGTGGGAACGTCTGGGAATCAGTTAAGATAGCGTTAATTTGAAATTTTAGTGAATTTAAAGAAGGAGTTTTACATGGGCATTCGTATTACTGGTACTGGCTTGTATCATCCGGAAAATGTCATTACCAACGAAGAGTTAGTCGAAGGTTTAAATGCTTATGTGGAACTGTACAATGCAGAAAATGCGGAAAAAATCGCAGCAGGCGAAGTAGAAGCTCGCCGTGGTTCAAGTGCAGAATTTATCGAAAAAGCATCAGGTGTTAAACGCCGTTATGTTTCAGAAAAGTCAGGTATTTTAGATCCTAAACGTTTACGTCCAATTTTACGTGAACGTGCAGATGATGAAATCTCACTTCAAGCTGAATGGGGTGTGATTGCGGCTAAACAAGCGATGGAAAATGCTGGCGTAACGGCTGAAGATATCGATGTCGTAATTCTATCTTGTTCAAATTTACAACGTGCTTATCCAGCTGTCGCGATTGAAATTCAAACGGCACTGGGTATCCAAGGCTATGCTTATGATATGAACGTGGCATGTTCAGCTGCCACTTTCGGTATCAAACAAGCGTATGATGCAATCAAAGCGGGCGCTCGCCGTGTGTTATTGGTGAACGTAGAAATTACGTCTGCGCATACCGACTTCCGTTCGCGCGATTGTCATTTTATCTTTGGTGATGTTGCAACTGCATCGATTATTGAAGAAACAGAAACAAAATCTGGTTTTGAAGTGTTAGATATTAATCTCTTTACTCAATTCTCGAATAACATTCGTAATAACTTTGGTTTCCTGAATCCAAGTGAAACAACCAATGCCGATGACAAGCGCTTCCGCCAAGATGGTCGTAAAGTGTTTAAAGAAGTATGCCCATTGGTTGCGAAGATGATTACCAAGCAATTGCAAAAAAATGAAATCGAGCCTGCAAATGTGAAACGCTTTTGGTTACATCAAGCAAATGCGTCAATGAATGAACTGATTTTAAAATTGGTGGTGGGTAAAGAAGTTGCAGAATCAGATCCAGCACTCGTACCTATTATTTTGGATGAATTTGCCAATACCTCATCTGCGGGCGTGATCATTGCTTTACATCGTACGGCTGATCAAGTGAATGACGGTGAATATGGTGTGCTTTGTTCGTTCGGTGCAGGGTACTCTGTCGGTTCTGTATTGGTTCAAAAGCATGTTGCTTAAAAGCTGGACTCAACTCTAGTTCAATGATGAAAACTCCTATAAGAGAGTAAAGTATGAAAAATGAAGCGTTGTACATTCAGCATAATTCGAAACTGATTCGATTAGGAAGTTTGTTACAACGCTTTTATTTTAAACCGACATTTCTAGGTACTGAAAATATTCAAGCCTCTAAACCTGCAATGTATGTGGGAAATCATACGATTTATGGAGTTATGGATTCACCCGTTCTCATAGATTATCTATTCACTGAGCATAAAATTGCCATTGTGAGTCTTGGTGATCATCTCCATTTTAAATTACCTGTATGGCGTAAATTGGTTGAAGGAATGGGAGCTGTGGAAGGATTAAGAGAGAATGCACGTCAAGCGATGAGTCAGGGTTACTCGATTCTGGTTTTCCCTGGTGGAGGACGTGAAGTCGTTAAGCGTAAAGGCGAAGAGTATCAACTGATTTGGAAAGAGCGCTACGGATTTTTAGAACTTGCCCAAGAGTATGGTTATGATATTGCACCTTTTGTTGCATTGGGTGGGGATGATGTATTTGATCTTGCTTATGATGCAAATAGTTTATTAGACCAAAAATGGTTTCAAAAAGTATTAAGCGTACCTACTTTAGGGAAGTTTTTAAGACAGGGTGACGTGATTCCTTCTATACCTCGAAATATTATTCCGAGAAGAATACCTTTTTATTTTAAGTTTTTACCTCGATTGTCCACATCCAGTTTAAGCTCTAAAACAGAACTTCAAGATTTTAGACATAATTTACAGCAACAAATTTATAGTGGTATAGAGGATTTAAAGCACATGAGGGCTTCTGAGCAAGCTGATCATGAATGCTAATTTAAATAAGACCAAATGATATAATTCACATGAAAAATTAATTTAATATTTTATTTAAGTGGTTGTAATTTTTTAATTTATTAAAAAAAATTAAAAAAACTAGTTTTTATTATTTAAAATTAATGTATATTAATAATACAAGATAAAGTTTAGTAAGCCCAAAGAATGTACTCCTCTTTGGGCTTTTTTTTAATTTATGCCTTGTTCATCTGCTCAGGATATTCAACGATCGATCCTTTATCGTAACTTGCGAACCGCTCTTGCTCACGTTTGAAGACGGGCGCAGGGCTTGGCCAAGGCCATTCGCCAAAATGCGTTTGGCGGTAACGTGTAAAAGCAACATTGAGTTCTTCATCCGAGTTCAATACAAATGGACCTCGCATGGCAACAGGTGCCTTGATTGGTTCACCCTCTAACCACAAGATATGCGCGGGCTGATCTGTATTTTTCAAATGAATAGCTTGGTCAGGTTTTAATTCAACTAAATGTTTAAAGGGGATGGACTCACCTTCAATCAATAATTCAGGGCCTTGATAAAAATAAGCAAATCGTGTTGAGCTGGCTGTGGTCGCTGGAATGTTTAATTCAGCATGTGGATCCAGTTTGATCATATAGATATTGACTTTATTTTCTGGTGAAGCTGCCCATGAATGTAGTGGACGAGCGATTGCATCTTGACCTAAGAACTGCCCCGATACGACGCGTACATCAGATTTAAAGCCATTCATGTCAGTTTGGATGACATGCGGAATTTGTTCACGCCACATCATTTTATAATCTGCATTTTGTTTTTTCTCATCTGGTGATGAGTTAAACCAAATTTGAAACAATTCAAATGGATTTTCTTGATCTTGATGAACAAGGGGGAACATTTCACAATGTTCTACCCCATTACCTGTACTTAGCCATTGCACATCACCTTCAGCATAGCGACCACTATTACCTAGCGAATCAAAGTGATCGACATAGCCACTTTCGACCAATGTAATGGTCTCAAAGCCAGTGTGAGGATGTTCAGGGAAACCTGGAACAACGTCTCCATAATACATTTGATAGGGTTTTTCAGGTGTCGAAGGTCGTGTAGGACCGAGTTGATCATTCCCTTCTGGAAAGTGATCAATATGATGCGCCGTAAATAAAAAAGGATCTTTAAGATTTAAGCGGAATTCAATGGGTTCTATTTTATAAATGGCTGGATTTGTCATATCGGGCTCCAATCTTGTTTAGATTTTCAAATTTATTGTTGAACTTCTCTAAATGGATTGAAGCATATTATTTGGAAACTTGCTGTATAGGCTTATGAAAAACACTGTTGCATATTTGATGGTATAAATTGCTATGGATTAATTAGAAGTAAAAAAATTAATAAACAATAAGTTAGGTGTTTTGTCATTTTCACTAGCAAACTAAAGGTTGAAAGAAAATAGCATTATATTTATGTGGACGACTCTAAGGTTCAAAAAAGCGTTTTGCATAAGGCATTTTATTTTGTACATTCAAATTTAAGTATTCAAACAATCATAAAGCAGAGGGAATGATGTCATTAAAAGGAAAAACCATATTTATAACAGGCGCGAGCCGTGGAATTGGTCGAGAAATTGCATTGAAGGCAGCAAAAGATGGTGCAAATATTGTGGTTGCAGCAAAAACGACCACAGAACATCCAAAGTTGGGCGGTACCATATTTTCTGTTGCGAAAGAGATTGAAGAAGTGGGGGGTCAGGCTTTCGCCATTCAGCTGGATGTAAGAGATCAAGCCGCTGTTGCTGATGCAATGAAGCAGGCTGCAGAGCGTTTTGGTGGCATTGACATTTTGATTAATAATGCAGGGGCGATCAATCTCAATGGAGTAGAGAGTCTCGATCCAAATCGATTTGATTTGATGTATCAAGTCAATACGCGTGCAGTGATGGTGTGTAGTCAAGCCGCATTGCCTTATTTAAAGAAAAGTCAAAATCCGCATATTATTAGCCTGTCACCACCTCTAAATATGAAACAAGAATGGTTTGCTGTGCATTCTCCATACACGATTACCAAGTACGGAATGAGTATGCTGACGGTTGGGATGAACCAAGAATTCAGTCATTATGGGATTAGTGTAAATGCTCTGTGGCCAAGGACTATTATTGCAACCGCGGCGATTGAGTTTTCTTTAGGCGGTCGTGAATTATTTACCAAAGCACGAACACCTGCAATTATGGCAGATGCTGCTTATCAAATTATGATCAGTGAGAAGCGCAGTTTGACTGGTCGTTTACTCGTTGATGAAGAAATTTTAAGAGAAAGAGGTGTTGCTGATTTTGATCAATACCGTGTTGAGCCATCCAATGATGAATTAATGGTAGATTTATTCATCGATCCTTAATACATCATCATAAAAATAAGTCCGCATATGCGGACTTATTTGATTTATGTTTGTTAGATGTTTGAAAATCTAAGATTAGTTTTTAGCACTAAAAGTCGGGCTAACTTTTTGGCTTTCAATGGCTAAAATATGATCTTGCAACATTTCTTTACGCTGTACACTTTGAGGGTGGCTTGCAAGTAAAGTCGGCGTTTTATTGTCTATATTACGAGATTTGAGTTTCGCTTCAAACTTTTCCCAGAAAGATAAGGATGCATCTGCTTCATAACCCGCACGTACCATCAAATCCAAACCAATTAAATCTGCTTCATGCTCAAGTTGGCGACTATGTGGCATATATACACCAAAGTTTCCACTCACTCCACCCGTTAAGCCTAAGGCATAACCAGCGCCCATTGTTGAACCTAATAAAGCAACATTTGTCGCTGTATAGAGCGATGCTTTTTCACGACTATGCCCACGCAGAATATGTGCCATTTCATGTGCAATCAAAGTCGCGAGTTCATCATCGTTTAAATCTTCAAACATATATACAGAGGTGTTGATAATAATTTGACCACTTGGAAATGAATGCGCATTGAGTTTGCTACTTAAATTAGCATTGATTTTCCAATTGATTGGTTTTTTTCGATTTTCAACATATTGATTTGCATGTGGAATTAAGCGAGACAAGATATTATTTAAACGTTCATCCACGATATACAATGATTTATCTTTGGCTTTTTTCTCAAATTTTTTGAAATTACGATCTGCCATTTTATTCCATGCACCTTCAGGAATAATCATTAACTGTTTGCGTTCAGCGCCTAAAGTTCCGACAGAGGTTGTACTAACACATCCTGTAAATGCCAAAGATAATGTGGTTAATACACCAAGAGTTAAAGACTTCATGAACACACCTTTTGGATCGATAGTTAATGACATTTGAGAATCGGTAATTAATATAAGATATGATTAACTTGTATGATTATTGTCCAGTGTTTATTTAATTTAAACAAACTTTATTTTTATAATAAATTTGATGTGTTTTATATCTGTGTCGATAAGTGTGATTAACTTCTCGATTGTTGTATTATTTTAATTTATAGTTGATGAGGTATAATAATGCTTCTCGTTTTTATTATAACTACATGAATAATAATATTAATTTATAATTTTATTTTGAT
>NZ_JCAKMY010000049.1:0-14694 GCF_059515845.1 Acinetobacter sp. CY79 | reverse complement strand
GGCTTTGTTGCACAAAGGTTTGAAAGGCAGAGCTACCCTAATTGAGTTAAATTTAAGAGACAACTTGGGTATGAGGGCGACCTAATTCTGTGAATTTATTCAAGACCGCTATGCGTGCATGAATCTCATTCACCTGACTAGGGAAACTTCTTGATGTTAATTTATCGCCTAATAATTTGATGCAATGCATCTTGGTTTCCACCAAACTTCGACAATGATAACCAGACCACTTTTTCCAAAGCGATCTTCCTAGCCGTTTGACTGTTTTCAATAACTCATTGCGTTCTATAGACCTCGCTTGTTGATCTTTCCAAGGTTTTGCATTCTTTCTCGGTGGAATGACCGCATATGCATCTCGATCTAAAATGAGTTGTCGGCAGTGCTTTGTGTCATAAGCACCATCTGTATAAACAGAATCAATTTGTTCATCCAAGGGAATTTGAGCAAGTAAATCTTCAAATACTTGAGAATCACTGACATCATTTGTGGTGAGTTGTACTGCACGTATTTGCAGGGTTTTAGCATCTATAGCAATGTGAAGCTTACGCCATTGGCGACGATATTCAGACCCATGTTTCTTGCATTTCCATTCACCTTCACCAAGAAACTTCAAGCCAGTAGAATCTACAAGTAGATGCAGCCCATTACTACTTTTTTGATAGCTAATCGCAATATCAATATGCTTCTGTCTACGACAAAGGGTGGAATAATCCGGAGCTGTCCAATCTAATCCACAAAGCTTAATCAGGCTTTGAACAAAACCTGTAACCATGCGTAAAGAGAGTCGAAATAGAGATTTGATCATTAAGCAGCATTGAATCGCTGTATCGGAATAGGTTTGATTTCGACCTTGCTTGCCTTGTGATTGTGCATACCACTGAGTCTTTGGATCAAACCAAATGGAAATATTGCCTCGATTAATTAAGGCTCGATTATAGGATGACCAATTGGTTGTATGGTAGATTTTAGCTGCAGGTTTATTCATTTTGAAATTATATTGCTGAATAAGCCTTACATGCTAGGTTTGTGCAACAAAGCCATTCAAAAGTGAAATAGATTTCATGTCAATACTATGATTGAGTTGTTAAATTCTGAATAATAAAAAAATGAATAAAGTTTTCAAAAGGACTTTTAATCAAGCGTGATATACAACGTTTCTTTCACCTCTTCCATCACGATATAACTATGTGACGAAGCTGAAGAGGGAAGTTTTTTTAATAAATCTCCCAATAATTTTCGGTAAGCACTCATTTCTTTTAAACGCGCTTTCACTAAATAATCAAACTCACCAGAGATCAAATGGCATTCCATCACCTCAGGGATTTCAACCAAATCACGAGCAACTTGATCAAATACATCGCCAGATTTTGCTGAAAGTTTAATTTCTAAAAAAACCAAAAGATTGCGTTCTAAAAGTTCAGGGCTGAGTCGAGCGTAATACCCCATAATGATGCCATCACGCTCTAAACGTTTCACACGTTCCGAGCAGGGAGTGGTCGAAAGATTCACTTTGGAGGCCAATTCACTGATCGCGATTCGACCATCTTTTTGTAGAATTTCTAAAATCATCCGATCTGTACGGTCTAATTTACGCATTCATTATTTCCTTATTTTTAAAATTTTTTAGGATAAAACCATTCCATTACCTAGATTATAGTGCTTAAAACAGTGAAAAAAACTATCGAAGCGAAAATATACTAGTGAAATAAACTAAATGGTGCACGAGGGATGTGAAATGCGCGTAATTGTTTTAGGTAGTGGTGTGATCGGAGTTGCAAGTGCGTATTACCTAGCGCAGCAAGGAGCAACCGTCACAGTTTTAGATCGTCAATCAGGTCCAGCCGAAGAAACCAGCTTCGGTAATGCAGGACAAATCTCTCCAGGATATTCTACACCGTGGGCTGCACCGGGCATTCCCTTTAAAGCGGTCAAATGGATGTTCCAACATCATGCACCGTTAGCCATCAATGTAGATGGAAGCATGTGGCAGTTACAGTGGATGGCACAAATGCTGAAAAACTGTAACCCACAAAGTTATGCAATAAATAAAGAACGAATGACGCGTGTCGCTGAATATAGCCGTGATTGCTTACGTGAATTACGTAAAGAAACAGGGATCAGCTATGAAAATCGCTCTAAAGGAACTCTGCAAGTGTTCCGTAAAGAGGCTCAACTCGAAGCTGTTCAGCGCGATATTGAAGTGCTTAAAGAATGTGGCGTGAGCTACGAATTACTGAATCAAAATGATTTAGGTCGAGTTGAGCCTGCACTTGAGTATGCTAAAGATAAATTAGTCGGTGGATTACACTTACCCAATGATGAAACAGGCGACTGTTATTTATTCACCAATGCTTTAGCAAATTTGGCGAAAGAGATGGGTGTTGATTTTAAATTCAACCAAAATGTTGAGCGTTTAGTGGTTGAAGGTGATGAAATCAAAGGTGTTGTCGTCAATGGTGAAGTGCTTACAGCCGATCGTTATATTTTGGCGTTTGGTAGCTACTCACGTGATTTCCTCAAGCCTTTGGAACTCAATTTGCCTGTCTATCCTGTGAAAGGTTACTCGCTCACCATTCCGATTGTGGATGCCAATTTTGCACCGCAGTCGACGGTACTGGATGAAACTTACAAGATCGCGATTACTCGTTTTGATCAGCGCATTCGTGTCGGTGGAATGGCAGAGTTAAGTGGATTCAACCATGGGCTAAATGAAGATCGCCGTGCAACATTACAAATGGTGACGCAAGATTTGTTCCCAGGGGGGGATATGGCGAATGCATCTTTCTGGACTGGCTTACGCCCAATGACACCAGACAGTACCCCAATCATTGGTGCAACACGCTTTAGCAATCTGTTCTTAAATACAGGTCATGGCACATTAGGTTGGACCATGGCATGCGGTTCAGGAAAATTGATTAGTGATTTGGTGATGAATCATCAAACAGATATCAGTACCGAAGGTCTATCGATCCAACGTTATCCTCATGCAGCTTAAGGCTGTATGAGCTTTTGATGTTTTTTAAAGTTTTTAAATGATGTATTGATTTGATAGAAGCATAACAACAATTTTAAGCTCAACTATATTCAAGGAATGAATGGCATGTCACGCCCAATTAAAGCGGTTATTCACAGTGAATCATTGCAACATAACTTAGCGATCGCAAAGAAATATGCTTCACATAGCGAAGTTTTTGCTGTGGTCAAAGCCAATGCCTATGGTCATGGCATTGAGCGAGTTTATGATTCTTTTAAATCGGCTGATGGTTTTGCATTATTGGATATTGCTGAAGCGAAACGTATTCGCGCATTGGGCTGGCAGGGAAAAATTCTACTGCTCGAAGGCATTTTTAGTGCAGATGATTTGAATGCGTGTGCTGAATTTAACTTAAGTTTTACCGTGCATAGTGCCTATCAAGTTGAATGGTTAAAGACTTATTCAAATGTAAACACTGACTCGAAGCAGTTTGATATTTTCTTAAAAATGAACAGCGGTATGAACCGTTTAGGTTTTCAAGCCAATGAATATTACGCTGTTTGGCAGCAGCTTCGGGCACTCGAATGTATCGGATCTATCACCCATATGACACATTTCTCTGATGCAGATGGTGAGCGTTTGGGGCAACAAGGTGTGGATTATCAAATGGAGCTTTTTGAAGCGACGATACAAGCTTTAGAAGGTGCATGCTCAGTCAGTAACAGTGCTGCGATTTTAAGGCATTCCAAGCAATTACATTCGGATGTGGTGCGAAGCGGAATCATGTTATACGGTAGTTCTCCTGACTATCCTACACATAGCATCCAAGACTGGGATTTGAAACCTACCATATCTCTACGCAGTCAAATCATTGCGATTCAACCTATAAAAACACAACAGACATTAGGTTATGGTTCACGCTTTACTGCGTCTAAAGATATGGTGGTCGGCATCGTGGCGTGTGGTTATGCAGACGGTTATCAAAGGGTCACTCAAACAGGAACTCCAGTATTGGTGGATTCTCAAAGAACCCAAATTTTAGGGCGCATCAGTATGGATATGCTGGCCGTCGACTTAACGGATTTACCACAAACACAAATAGGGAGTGAAGTTGTGCTCTGGGGGATGTCCTCGCAAGGTGCAATTTTACCGATTGATGAGGTTGCAGCAGGTTCAGGGACTGTGGGTTATGAATTGATGTGTGGAATTACAGCCCGAGTTCATTTTGAAATTGAACGTGCTGACTCTCAACCCTAACATTGAGTCATTCAATGTATAAAATGATGATTTTAAAAGATCGATTTAGCCAAGTATTTAAACGCAACGAATCTAAATACAACGAATCTAAATACAACGAATCTAAATACAACGAAGCAAAATACGAAGCATTGAATTAGAAACGTTATATTCAAATTTTTTTAATATAGATATATTTAACATAAGGAAATACACATGTCTCATCAAGATATTCAAAAAATCAACAGCACTGAAGTGATGAGTGCGATCACCATTTTTAACCAAGTGGTTTACTTGTCTGGTCAGGTTCCAAAAACCACTGAAGATGATATTGAGGCTCAAACCAAAGATGTTTTGGCAACGATTGATGCTTTGTTGGCTCAAGCGGGTACAGATAAATCAAGATTGTTATCTGCGCAATTGTTTGTGAAGCATTTGGATGACTTTCCTAAGGTCAATCAACTTTGGGTGGAGTGGATGAAAGGCACTGTTCCACCATCTCGTGCAACGATACAAGCGGATTTAGTCAATCCTAAATGGTTGATTGAAATTGCAGTTGTGGCAGCACAGTAAATTTTAAAGATTAATTTTTTTCTAAGATTCATTATGATTTAGGGCAACGCTTTATGCTTAAGGCGTGATTTTAAACACAGTCACAAAGAGCAGCAGAGGAATGCTGTATCAACAGCTGTGTGATTTAAATGGTTTTATAAGGAAGTTCAAAATGACAACAACAAAGAATGTAGATGAACATTCATCTCCCAATGAGTTGCAACGGAAGCTGTCCAATCGCCACTTACAATTGATTGCAATTGGTGGTGCAATTGGTACGGGCTTATTTATGGGTTCGGGTAAAACAATTTCACTTGCTGGGCCATCGATTATCATTATTTATATGATTATTGGTGCGATGTTTTTTTTCCTCATGCGCGCATTGGGGGAGATTTTACTCTCCAATCTTCACTACAAATCATTCATTGATATGGCGCATGACCTGATTGGGCCGGGTGCGGGTTATTATATTGGCTGGTCATATTGGCTGGGTTGGATTTTGGTCGGTATCGCGGACTTAGCCGCGATTATCAACTATTTGAGTTTTTGGCTACCACCTGATCAGATGTTTACTCCGATGGGGCAAGCCGCCATCAGTGCAGGATGTGTGCTGTTTATCTTGGCAATCAATCTGGTTACGGTAAAACTGTTCGGTGAGATTGAGTTTTGGTTTGCACTCATCAAAATTCTAGCGATTGTCGGATTGATCTGTATTGGAATATTCATGGTGTTTACGGGTTTCCAAGCACCGAATGGATCAGTGGCGAGTTTCAGCAATATTTGGTCGCATGGCGGTATGTTCCCTAAAGGTGGAATGGGCTTTTTAGCAGGTTTCCAGATCGCAATGTTTGCATTCGTGGGTGTTGAATTATTGGGCACGATGGCTGCAGAAACCAAAGATCCTGAGAAAAACTTACCCAAAGCTGTGAATGCGATTCCAACACGTATTATCATTTTCTATGTATTGTCTTTAGTGATGATCATGTCAGTCACACCGTGGAATATGATTCCTGCCGATAAAAGCCCATTCGTTAGCCTGTTCCTGTTTGCAGGGATTGGTGGTGCAGCGTTGATCATGAATTTAGTGGTTTTATCTTCAGTGATGTCATCCATGAACAGTGGTGTATTCTCAACCAGTCGTATGTTGTTTGGTTTAGCAAAAGATGGTCAAGCTCCGCAAGCTTTAGCAAAATTATCGAGTCGAGCTGTACCTGCTAAAGGTTTATTCTTTTCTTGTGCATTTATTATGATTGGTGCGGCTTTTCAGTATTTTGTACCAAATACAATGGAAGCGTTTACATTGGCGAGTTCACTGTGTGTGATTTTGTTTATTAGTATTTGGGCAATCATTATGGTGTGTTATATCCGCTATCGTAAATTACGTCCTGAATTGCATGCGAAATCGAATTTTAAAATGCCGGGTGGCGTAGGGATGTCTTACGTGGTTTTGGCATTCTTATTGTTTGCTTTGATCATTTTAAGTTTAGAGCCTGATACCTTAAAAGCACTGATGATCAGTCCATTATGGCTTATTCTACTGGCGGTAACATACCGCGTGCTCTATATCCCACGGATCAAAAAAATGGGTAAAAAGTAATTTTATACCGTACATGAAAGCATAAAAAATCCCCGACATTTCGGGGATTTTTTATTTTAGAAGCTTGGTTTGACAACCACTAAAATGATGACAGCAAATAAGATGAAGGTCGGCATTTCATTAAAATAACGCCAAAACTTATGCGATTTATAATGTGCATCCATCATCAGTTTCTTACGATAATACCCGCAGACCAAATGATAAATGACCAATAATCCAACCAAGCCTACTTTGAGATAAAACCATAAAGCATCGTGATAGTGCTGTGTGGCATCACCCCAATCGACCAAGAAGTGTGCTGTGACCAACGTGGCAATCATGGCGGGCCACATAATGCCTCGGTACAACTTACGTTCCATGATTTGGAAGCGTTGATGACTAATCGCATCATCACTCATAGCATGGTAGACATAAAGCCGAGGTAGATAGAACAATGCTGCGAACCAACATACCACAGCAATTATATGTAGTGCTTTGACCCAAAGGAAAGCATCTGAAGGAGCATCCATCTATTCACCCTATGAGGGGCGGTGTGGAAGGGTTGATCTTTCCATTTAGTCAGATCAACCATTTTTAAATTAGCCTTCCCATTTTTTGAAAACGAGACAAGCATTTACACCGCCAAAACCGAAACTGTTACTCATGACAGTATTCAATTTTGCATCACGTTTTTCAAGTACGATGTCATAACCTTTTGTGCCTTCATCCAATTCAGTCACGTTGATGTTTGGCGCAATAAAGTCATTTTGCATCATCAATACAGAGTAAATTGCTTCTTGAACACCAGCAGCACCCAAGCTATGACCTGTCATTGATTTGGTTGAGCTGAGTGGAGGTACATTGCCTTCACCAAAAGCACGACCCATTGCTTGAAGTTCAGTCACATCACCCGCTGGCGTAGAGGTACCATGTGTATTGACATAGTCCACTTTTTCAACGCCGCGTTGTTTTGCTTCTTCTAAAGCCATCAGGATACAACGTGTTGCACCTTCACCAGATGGGGCAACCATGTCAGCACCATCAGAGTTTGCAGCATAGCCAACCACTTCAGCAAGAATGTTTGCACCGCGCGCTTGCGCATGTTCAAGTGATTCCAGTACAACGAAACCGCCACCACCCGCAATCACGAAACCATCGCGGTCAGCAGAATAAGGACGAGATGCCGTTTCAGGCGCATCATTGTATTTAGAACATAAAGCACCCATTGCATCAAACAATAAGCTTTGTGACCAATGGTCTTCTTCACCGCCACCAGCAAGCATTAAATCTTGTTTACCCAATTGAATCAGGTTATATGCATAACCAATTGCATCAGCAGAAGTTGCACACGCGCTAGTAATAGAGTGAGCAACACCTTGTAATTTGAAGGCTACACCAACGTTGGCTGTAATGGTGTTTGACATATTACGTGGTACAAAGAAAGGACCGACTTTACGTGCGCCTTTGGTTTGTAACAGTTCATTCATTTCAATCACAGAGGCAGTAGAACCACCACCTGAGCCACCCGCGATACCGTAACGAGGATTGCCTGCCAATTGTTCAGCTGTAAGACCGGCATGTTCTACAGCAGCAACTGCCGAGTTATATGCATACATGGCACACACACCCATGAAGCGCTTTAATTTACGATCAATGGCATCAAAGTTTTGTTCAGCAGCAGCACTGACATGACTTTTGAAATTTAATTCTTCATAAGTCGGGTTAAAACGTGTCCCTGAAATACCATTTTTTAAAGAATGAGTGACATCTTCTAATGTATTACCGATGCATGAGTTAATGCCCATACCCGTGATTACAACACGTTTCATTTAAAGTTCCCTATTATGGTGATCATTGCAGTAATGACGAGATTGCTCAAGTTGAGAGTTGTGAATTAAGCAATAATGAATGACATTACTTTTGTCGAAAATTAGCGTAATAATAGCAGAAAGCACTTTAAAAGCTTATGGCAAATCTATGTCGTTACTTGAAAATCAGGAGTGGCATAAATGTTCACCAAGTGATAACCAATTGAAACACTTTAAAGTTGAGTTAAATCCCGACTCCACATAGTATTTTAGACCAATGAGAATATGACTCAAGGTGGCCGATAAATGGCAAATTCTAATAAGAACAAAGCAGCAGGATTGATTTCTCAAGCCTTAGGAGTGGCTAAAAAGCTCACTGCTACAGGCTTTGACTTGATGAATCATGTGGCTCCAGGTTCAGTTGCAAAACTCGATCAAGCGCCATTAGAACCATCTGTGCTCGAAATGAATAGTGAACAGCAGAATAAATCAAACGAATTAACACAACCATACCCTACTAAAAGTGAGAAGAACATGTCAGATAACAAGAGCTATGAAAATCCGCAAGCGCTATTCCGCTCACATGTTCCTAAGGTGACACAGCAATTGTTAGGACGTCATTTTAATAAAGTGAATAATGTTGCTTCATTCATTTCTCCAGACATCAACAATAAAATCTCTGATTTTTTCTTTGATAAGTTAAATGATTTTGTTTCTGAACAAAGTTCAGTGGATCATGTATTAAAAGAAGTCGGGGCGAAGAGCCTGTCAGAATTGGCAGAAGATCCACATCGAGCAAATCGTATTGGAGTGGCTTTAGCAAATCAAAACAAAACGGTTGCAGCCCTTGTTGGTGCTGTGTCTGGTGCTACAGGTGTTCTTGGTTCAGCGATTGATATTCCTCTGTCATTGGCTTTAACCTTAAAAATGATTTACCAATCGGGTCGAGCTCATGGTTTTGAATTGGATCGAGAGAGTGAACAGCAGGTGGTGGAGTATGTGTTTCGTCAGGTTGATTTTGGATCAATTGCTGAGAAGCAAACACTGCTTGTGGCTTTAAGAGCTTTTTCAAATTTACTCGAAACGCAAGACACACAGCAACTGCAAAAAATGTTGGGCTCAAGCAATGACTTTACTGCTTTAAAAAACTGGTTGAGTAATAGTGATGGGACATTGAAATGGTCATGGCTCAATAAAGTCCCGCAAGTTTCATTTCTAGCAAAATTGACACCAATTGCAGGTGCGGGTATCGGCGCTGTATACAGTTGGAAGTTAATTGATGATGCGAATTTGAAAGCACAGCAAATATTTTCAGGTGCACAACAATACTTAATTCAACATCCAAATGAAAAAATTGATCTGCTATCAGCGTATGAAAAATCAGTTGCTTTAATCGCTCAAGCCACACCATTACTTTCTGCTGAACCACAGCAGATAGAAACTCAGAAAATCGAGCCATCGACAGTCGTGGTTGAGAATGAAGTGATCAAAAAGGTTGAGATCAAACTCAAAGGCGAAGAGCCGACTGTTAAGGCTGAGCCCGTTGAAGTTGGATTGCAAAAACTTGTTGAGGAATATGTCGAGCCTGTGGAAGAGCGCACGTCTCAAAAGTCTTTAGCAGACAAGGGGGGCGATGAACTCGTTCAAGCATTAGATGGGGATGAACAAAAATATCCTATCGAAAGTTCAAGCACAGGTGAAGCAATAACAGAAAATGAGGACGATGCTACTACGCCAGAGAAATCAGAGTCTCAAGCGAAAACAGCAGTAAAGAAGCGCGTAAATAAAGACTCGCAAGCTAAAAATAACCCTAAAAATTAAAGTTATGCTGAGCTTAGATGTAAAAGCTTGAATTTGATCATTTCATATCTGAAAAATTGATATGAGATAGTTGAATGGTGGGTCGATGAATGTTGACCAATTTTACATCTTGGCATACAATTGCATGCCCTCAAAAAGTAGTATTTTTTGGGGCTTTTAATTAACGGGAGAATTGCCAAATGGCAACAACAAATCAGTTGATCCGTAAGGGTCGTACAACTTTGATTGAAAAATCAAAAGTTCCTGCGTTGAAGGCTTGTCCACAACGTCGTGGTGTTTGTACACGTGTTTACACGACTACACCTAAAAAACCTAACTCAGCAATGCGTAAAGTTTGCCGTGTTCGCCTAACTTCTGGTTTTGAAGTTTCTAGCTACATCGGTGGTGAAGGCCATAACTTACAAGAGCACAGTGTTGTTCTTATCCGTGGTGGTCGTGTTAAAGATTTACCAGGTGTGCGTTACCATACCGTTCGTGGTTCATTAGACTGTGCTGGCGTTAAAGATCGTAACCAGTCACGTTCTAAATACGGTACTAAACGTCCGAAGAAATAATTTTTAAGAATTAATTTTTTAAAAATTGCTCTTAAGAACGTAATACCGCAATCCTTTATCGTCTCGCTTGTCTGATTTCTGCATTTAATTTTGTGAAATTCAAGCGACGTGTAGTAAGGCCAGCGAATGGTGCATGACACTTTGCACTGATGCTGGATAAACCTGAAGTGTCAATTTTATTAGGTGTATTAAAATGCCAAGACGTCGCGTAGTCGCTGCCCGTGAAATCCTTCCGGATCCTAAGTTCGGCAGCCAAACAATCGCTAAATTCATGAACCACGTAATGCAAGATGGTAAAAAGTCTATTGCTGAAAGTATCGTTTACGGTGCTTTGGATCGCGTTCAAGAAAAAAACAAAGTAGACCCAGTTGACTTCTTCGAGACTACTCTTGAAAAAGTTCGCCCAATGGTCGAAGTAAAAGCACGCCGTGTTGGTGGTGCTACGTACCAGGTACCTATGGAAGTGCGCCCATCCCGTCGTACTGCTCTAGCTATGCGTTGGTTAGTAGATGCTGCTGCTAAGCGTTCTGAAAAAACTATGGCTTTACGTCTTGCTGGTGAGTTGCTTGATGCAGCTGAAGGTAAGGGTTCAGCGATTAAGAAACGTGAAGACGTGCATCGTATGGCTGAAGCCAACAAAGCATTCTCTCATTACCGTTTCTAATAGGTTAAGAGACCTTAATCAGGATGAAGATAGATCAGTTTCACTGAACTGTCGTCAAAGCGCTTTAAGCTGCCTAGCAGCTTAAAGCGTCCTGTTTTAAACAACAAATTTAGGAATGCAAGAAATCATGGCTCGTCAAACCCCAATTTCTCGTTACCGTAACATTGGTATTTCTGCTCACATCGATGCTGGTAAAACGACCACTTCAGAACGTATTTTGTTCTACACAGGTGAGAGCCACAAACTAGGTGAGACTCATGAAGGTTCAGCTACGACTGACTGGATGGAGCAAGAGCAAGAACGTGGTATTACTATTACCTCAGCAGCAGTAACATGCTTCTGGAAAGGTATGGGTAACCAGTTTGAGCAACACCGTATTAACGTTATTGACACCCCGGGACACGTTGACTTCACGATTGAAGTTGAGCGTTCTATGCGTGTTCTTGACGGCGCGTGCATGGTTTACTGTGCTGTAGGTGGTGTACAACCTCAGTCTGAAACTGTATGGCGTCAAGCAAATAAATATAAAGTTCCACGTATTGCGTTCGTTAACAAAATGGACCGTACTGGCGCGAACTTCTTCCGTGCTGTAGAGCAAGTTAAAACACGTCTTGGCGGTAACCCAGTGCCAATCGTTGTTCCAATCGGCGCTGAAGAAAACTTCCAAGGTGTTGTTGACCTAATCGAAATGAAAGCAATCATTTGGGATGAAGCATCTCAAGGTATGCAATTCGAATATGGCGACATCCCTGCTGACTTAGTTGAATTAGCTAACGAATGGCGTACTAACATGATCGAAGCTGCTGCGGAAGCATCAGAAGAGCTCATGGACAAGTACCTTGAAGAAGGCGAGTTAACGAAAGAAGAAATCGTATTTGGTATTCGTTCACGTACATTGTTAAACGAAATTCAACCGATGCTTTGTGGTTCTGCGTTCAAAAACAAAGGTGTTCAACGTATGTTGGATGCTGTAATTGAATTCTTACCTGCGCCAACTGACGTTGAAGCGATCAAGGGTATCCTTGATGATAAAGCTGAAACTGAAGGTTCACGTGAAGCGTCTGATGAAGCACCGTTTGCTGCGTTAGCGTTCAAAATCATGAACGATAAATTCGTAGGTAACTTAACATTCGTACGTGTTTATTCTGGTGTTCTTAAAGCGGGTAGCCCGTGTTATAACCCAGTGAAAATGAAGCGTGAGCGTGTTGGCCGTATCGTACAGATGCATGCGAATGACCGTAAAGATATCGAAGAAATTCGTGCGGGCGACATCGCGGCGTGTGTAGGTCTTAAAGACACGACGACTGGTGATACATTATGTGATGAAAACCACGTAATTACACTAGAGCGTATGGAATTCCCAGAGCCAGTAATTGCACTTGCAGTTGAACCTAAAACTAAAGCTGACCAAGAAAAAATGTCAGTTGCTTTAGGTCGTTTGGCGAAAGAAGATCCATCATTCCGCGTACGTACTGATGAAGAATCAGGTCAAACAATTATTGCTGGTATGGGTGAACTTCACCTTGACATCATTGTTGACCGTATGAAACGTGAATTTGGTGTTGAAGCGAACATTGGTAAGCCAATGGTTTCTTACCGCGAAACGATTAAAAAATCTGTTGAGCAAGAAGGTAAGTTCGTACGTCAAACTGGTGGTAAAGGTAAATTCGGTCATGTATATGTTCGTCTTGAGCCAATGCCAGAAGATTCTGACAAAGACTACCAATTCGTTGAAGAAGTTGTAGGTGGTGTTGTACCTAAAGAATTCTTCGGCGCAGTTGACAAAGGTATCCAAGAACGTATGAAGAATGGTGTACTTGCTGGTTATCCAGTAGTGGGCATCAAAGCGACATTGTTCGACGGTTCTTACCATGATGTCGATTCTGACGAATTATCGTTCAAAATGGCGGGTTCTTACGCATTCCGTGATGGTTTCATGAAAGCAGATCCAATCTTGCTTGAGCCTATCATGAAAGTTGAAGTAGAAACTCCAGAAGACTACATGGGCGATATCATGGGTGACTTAAACCGTCGTCGTGGTATGGTTCAAGGTATGGACGATTTACCTGGTGGTACTAAAGCAATTCGTGCTGAAGTTCCATTGGCAGAGATGTTTGGTTACGCAACTCATATGCGTTCTATGTCTCAAGGTCGTGCGACTTACTCTATGGAATTTGCTAAATATGCTGAAACTCCACGTAACGTGGCTGAAGGCATCATTTCTAAATTCCAGTCTGGCGGTAAAAAAGGTGACGACGAGTAATCTTTAGATTACTATAAGCACCAAACTAATTCATAGTTACAACCAAATGCTCATGGGCTAACCCTCATGAGTTATTTAAAAAGGAAGATCTCATGGCTAAGGCTAAGTTTGAACGTAATAAGCCACACGTTAACGTGGGCACAATTGGTCACGTCGACCATGGTAAAACAACTTTAACAGCTGCAATTGCAACTGTTTGTGCAAAAACTTTTGGTGGCGAAGCGAAAGACTACGCTGCAATTGACTCTGCACCTGAAGAAAAAGCACGTGGTATTACGATTAATACTTCACACGTTGAGTATGACTCAGTTATTCGTCACTACGCACACGTAGACTGCCCAGGTCACGCCGATTATGTTAAAAACATGATTACTGGTGCTGCTCAGATGGATGGTGCGATCCTTGTATGTGCTGCGACTGATGGTCCAATGCCACAAACTCGTGAACACATCCTTCTTTCTCGTCAGGTAGGTGTACCTTACATCGTTGTATTCTTAAACAAATGCGACCTTGTTGATGATGAAGAGCTTCTTGAACTCGTTGAAATGGAAGTTCGTGAACTTCTTTCTACTTATGACTTCCCAGGTGATGATACTCCAATCATCCGTGGTTCTGCTCTTCTTGCACTTAACGGTGACCAAGGTCAATACGGCGAGCCAGCTGTTGTTGCTCTTGTTGAAGCGCTTGACTCTTACATTCCAGAGCCAGAACGTGCAATCGATAAAGCATTCCTTATGCCAATCGAAGACGTATTCTCAATCTCAGGTCGTGGTACAGTAGTGACTGGCCGTGTTGAGTCTGGTATCGTTAAAGTAGGCGAGTCTGTTGAAATCGTTGGTATCCGTGATACACAAGTAACGACAGTTACTGGTGTTGAAATGTTCCGTAAATTGCTTGACGAAGGTCGTGCTGGCGAGAACTGTGGTGTACTTCTACGTGGTACTAAACGTGAAGACGTTCAACGTGGTCAAGTATTGACTAAACCAGGTGCGATCAAACCGCACACTAAATTCGATGCAGAAGTATACGTACTTTCTAAAGAAGAAGGTGGTCGTCATACTCCATTCCTTAACGGTTACCGTCCACAGTTCTACTTCCGTACAACTGACGTAACTGGCGCGATCTCTCTTCAAGAAGGCGTTGAAATGGTTATGCCTGGTGACAACGTAGAAATGTCAGTAGAACTAATCCACCCAATCGCAATGGACCCAGGTCTACGTTTTGCGATCCGTGAAGGTGGTCGTAC